>CAMMBL010000007.1 GCA_946494015.1 uncultured Mycoplasmatota bacterium
AAACAAAATATGGCTACTCCCATAATATAAACTTTTGAAACATCAGTTTTCATTAACTTCTTTATTTTATACTTCATTTAACTCCTATCCTTTCTTTATTTTACTACATTAAAAAGAACAGAATATATCTATCCTGCTCTTATTTCATAGTAAAAGAAAGGTACTAGATTATGGCTAAATGCCCCCCCCCCAGGTAACTATTTGTAAACGGGAATCTATCATCTTTCATCTACTCCTTTCTTCTATCTTCTTATAACTTTATGTTAACATATTTTGATATGTTAGTCTATATTTTTTTACCTGGAGTTATTCTTTCAAGATTACCCATATATGGTCTTAAAACTTCTGGAATTAATACACTTCCATCTTTTTGATAGTTATTTTCAATAACAGCGATTAAACCTCGTGGTGATGCTACTACAGTATTATTTAAAGTATGGACATAATATGTTCCATTTTCTCCTTTAGTTCTAATACCAAGACGTCTTGCTTGAGCATCTCCTAAAGTAGAACAACTTCCAACTTCAAAATATTTTTGTTGTCTTGGACTCCATGCTTCTACATCACATGATTTAACTTTTAAATCAGCTAAATCTCCACTACAACATTCTAATTGTCTTACTGGTACATTCATATTTCTAAATACTTCAACTGTATATCTCCACATTTTCTCATACCAGTCCATAGATTCTTCTGGTTTACATAATACTATCATTTCTTCTTTTTCAAATTGATGAACACGATATAATCCTCTTTCCTCTAAGCCATGAGAACCACCTTCTTTTCTAAAACAAGGTGAATAAGAAGTTAAAGTAATAGGAAGTTCATCTTCTTTAATTATTTGTCCCTTATAACGGCCAATCATTGAATGTTCACTTGTGCCTATTAAATATAAATCTTCGCCTTCTATTTTATACATCATAGCTTCCATTTCTGGAAATGACATAACTCCTGTAACTACATCACTATGAATCATAAATGGAGGAATACAATAAGTAAAGCCTTTATCTATCATATAATCTCTTGCATAAGCGATCATAGCTTCATGAAGTCTTGCAATATCTCCTGTTAAATAATAAAATCCTTCCCCAGATGTTCTTCCCGCTGCTTCTTTATCCATACCATTTAAATTCATTATAATATCAGCATGATATGGTATTTCATACTCTGGAACATATGCTTCTCCAAATCGTTCCTTTTCAACATTTTCACTGTCATCTTTACCTATAGGAACAGTCTTATCCATTATATTAGGAATTACCATCATTTTTTCTTTTAATTCTTCATTTAATTTCTTTTCTTCTTCTTCAATAGATACTAACTTGTTATTAATCTCTTTAACTTCTTCTTTTTTCTTATTAGCTTCATCTGCTTTTTTATTTTTCATTAAAATACCAATATTACTACTAATTTCATTACGATCTTTTCTTAACTCATCACCTTGTTGTTTTAAAGATCTAATTTTTTCATCTAAAGTAATTACTTCATCTACTAAAGGTAATTTTTCATCTTGAAATTTCTTTTTAATATTTTCTTTTACTATCTCTTTGTTTTCTCTTACAAATTTAATATCTAACATAATTCCTCCTTCTAAGTCGAAAAACAAAAAAAGGATAGCTACTTAAGGAGCCTATATAACTAAAAGGAATATAGAATATAGACGGTGCCATCCTTATTATTTCTTAATTTAGATAACGGTAATACCCGGATATAAAATCATCTAAAGAGTAGATAGTTAAGTTTTTTTCATTGTTTCCACCAACCACAATGTCTCTATTAAAAAAAGATCTTAACATTATCTCTTGTTATCGACTTATTTATATTATAGGCATTATTTGTTAATTTTACAAGTAGTTTTTTATTTTGTTTCAATTATTAGTTTTATTGCTGTTCTTTCTTCTCCATCTATTGCTATATCTGTAAATGCTGGAATACATACTATATTTTTACCTGATGGCGCTAGAAATCCTCTAGCTATGGCTACAGCTTTAATGGCTTGATTTAAGGCTCCAGCTCCTACTGCTTGTATTTCGACACTTCCACTTGCCCTAAAAACATTTGCAAGAGCTCCTGCTACTGAATTAGGGTTTGATTTTGATGAAACTTTTAGTGTTTCCATAATTTATATCATCCTTTCTTTTTTCTAAATTATTGTATGAAGTAAAAGAATAATAAAGAACAAAAAAAAGAGTAAATTACTCTTTAAAATAAACTTTCTATTTGGGAATTATTATTTTGTTGTTCATTAGTGTCTAAAGTTTCTGGTGTAACAATTGGTGGTGGAGAAACAACTTGTTGATTATTAATGTTATTTTCAACATGATTATTTTCATTAGTAGACTGAGTTAAATTTTCTATAGTTGGTATTTTTATTTCTTCTGTTTTTGTTTCATCAACTTTTGGAGTAATTTCAACAGGCTCAATTTTTGGGGTTTCAACACTTGGCATTTCTACTGTTGAATTTATATTATTAACTGTTGGAATACTTTGAGTATTTTCTAGTGGATTAGCTCCCCCATATATTGGTCTATGAACATTTGAATCTACTTCTATATTAGATACTATTGGACTTGCTCCCCCATATATTGGTTTTGGTTCTTCTTTTGGTGGTTCTATAGGTTGAGAAGGTTTAGTATATACTGGTTGTGGCACTTCATTAAGTTGGGGTTGAACTTCAGTTGTTTCCATAGTTGGCGGTGTTGGTTGTTCATTAGTAATTAATGGTTCCACTTTAGGCATTTCAGGTTGATTATTATTTACATTAGGGGTTGTAATAACTACTGGTTCTTCTTTCTTAGGTTCAATAGGTTCAACTTGAGATACTACTGTAACTGGTGGAACTGAACTTAAATTTGTTTGATTATTATTTAATTCTTCTACTTTAGGTGTTGTTTGAATAGAAGCATTATTATTTTCTACTTGATTAATTGGTTGTTCTTGTGCTATTTGACTTGGAACAGTTACTGAAGGTGTTGCTTGTGGCATTGCTTCAGTTGTAACTGGAGTATCTACTGAAGGTGTAGCCATGACATTAGCATCATGTTCTGCTTGAACTTCACTTTCCTTTTTAGTCTTTTTATTTCCTGTTGCAATAAAAATAATTAATGCTATTAGAAGTAGTAAAACACCTCCAGTAATTAACATACCTGGAATTGATGTAAAAAAACTTAAATCAAAACTTGCTAATATCATAATAACTTCCATCTCCCTTATCTTATACTAATTAAATAATAACAAAAAACTATGCAAAAAGCAAATACTTTTTACATAGTTAGACAGATATTGTAAAGTGTTATTAGCTTTAAATAATTATATTTTATTTCTATTCAAGATTTAATTTTCTATTTAAAATATAGTTAGTAATTGGCATTATTATAGCAATTATTATTAGAATTAAAATAATTAGAATAATAAATAATAAATTAATTGATGCTAGTGGTGTAAAAGTTGCATCTAATTGTTTAACAAAGTCTGGACTTATTATAAAAATAGATGATAGTGTTAATGCAAAATATATTTCATAAATAATATATAAAACGATATAGGCAATAAAGCTAAATGCTAATTTATTAGTATTTTTTAACTGGCCTATGGCTATAGATAAATAACATAAAGATATTTGTGATAAATATGCTACTATAATTAAAATAATACAAAGTATTAACATTAACCACGCATCACTTGTGAAATAAGTAAATAAAGTATAAAGGTCATTAGTAAAACTTGTCCACTCACCATTACCTATTATTAAAATACAAATAGAAATCATAAAAATAACTGTACTAGAAATAGCTGTTATTAAAGATGTAAGTACTTTAGATGTTAAAATGGTACTTTTCTTAACTGGTAATGTGTTTACTAAATAAGCTCTTTCACTAGTAAAATCTAAATAAAAATCTCTAATATTTAAGAAAAATGTTCCTATTAATAGAATCATTAGTATTATGACATAGGCAAATACTACTAGGGCATTTAAAGTTGAAAATAGATTTGACAAATCACTTAAATTATTAAAAATAATTGTTAAAATAGTAATAACTAAGGTAATTAGATAAATTGGTAGTAAGGTTTTAAATAAATTTTTTAAATCATATTTTAATACTTTCTTTAGCATTTAAATTCCTCCCTAAATAAATCATTTATAGACTTGTTGGTTTCTTTTCTAATATTATCTGTACTACCAGTTCTTACTACTTTACCATTTTTTAAAAATATTACTTCATCTAATACTTTTTCTAAATCACTAATTAAATGCGTTGAAATTAAAAGACTAGCATCATCATTAAAGTTAGTAAGAATTGTATCAATGATATAATCTCTTGCAGCTGGATCTATTCCTCCTATTGGTTCATCTAAAATATATAATTTAGCTTTTCTACTCATTACAAGAATTAGTTGAACTTTTTCTTTTGTTCCTTTAGACATAGTTTTAAGTTCTTGATTTAAATCAAGATGTAATTTATTTATTAATTCTTTCGCTTTATTTATTCTAAAATCTTCATAAAAATCTTTAAAATAGTTAAGTAATTCTAAGACAGTCATATTTTGATTTAAATAATTTTTATCTGGTAAATAAGAAACAATTTTTTTAGTTTCTACTCCTTTATTTAAACCATCTATTTTAATTGTTCCTCTATCTTCTTTTAATAAATCATTTATTAATTTAATTAAAGTAGTTTTACCACTACCATTTGGCCCTAATAGTCCAACTATTTTTCCTTTTTCTATATTAAAAGTAACATCATCTAAAACTTTATTTTTTCCATAGCTTTTAGTAATATGATTAACTTCTAATAAAGCCATTATAAATCACTCTCCTTAATTATTTTCTTTATTTCTATATTACTATATCCTAATGATTTTAAAGTATTAATAAATTCTTGATATAAATTTTTAGCTAGTTTGTTCTTTTCTTTTAAAATAAACTCTTTATCATCTATAACATATTTACCATTAGTTCTAACTGTATAAATAAACCCTTCTTCTTCTAAGCTAGTTAAGGCTTTTTGCATTGTATTAGGATTAACCTGATATTTAAAAGCCAACTCTCTTACTGATGGTATTTTACTAGCTGGTAATAATTTCCCTTTAAATATTTCTTTTTTTATCAAGTCTTCTAGTTGTAAATAAATTGGTTTATCATTATCAAATGTATATGATATAAGTATCCCTCCTTTTTTGTATTACTTAATTAATACAGTTATACAATAATTATATGCTAATGTCAAGTTCTTTTAGTAGTTAAATTGAATAGTTTTTATTTATTATGTATAATATGTCTTAGAAAATGAAATGAGGCTTTAATATGATAGATAACAAATTAAGTAAATATAAGAATTTAGTAGTTAAAGATATTTATAAAAATGGAAATTATGTTTTTATTTCTTTAGATAATGGTCAAAATATTTTATTAAATGAAAAGAAAATATATGATATTTCAGAATATGATGCATTTTTTGAAGTTATTAATATGAATAATATTAATTATGCTATTTTAAGTAGGGATTATGATGCTTCTTATGTAATTAATTTAGAAACTAAGAAAGTTGTTTTTAAAGATAAAAATGTTTATCATATAAGTAAAGCTGATGATAAGTGTTTACATATAATTAGAAATATTGGTGATAATACAATTTATAATATTGAAACAAAAAAATATTTAACAGCGCCTTTAGGTTATGAGTTTGAAAAATCTTTAAAAAATAATTTATATGTTTTTAAAGAAAAGAATAATAATAAAGGCTTTTTTGACTCTAAAAGATTAATTACTGATTTTAATGGTAACGTTTTGTTAAGAGATTTAGAAGGATTACTTAATTTTAGAGATAATCACTTGATAGTAGATAATGATGATATACTTACTATTATTAATTTAAATGATATTGATAATTTGCAAATTAAAACTGTTAAAAATGATCAGTCTTTACTTGCTAAGCCCCAAATATATGGTGATGGTAAGGTACTTTTGATTAAGGAAAATACAATTAGTCTTTATGACTTAGATTTAAAGTTAAGAAAAGAAATTAAAGTTGATAATTTAAAAGAAATTATAGATTTAGAGATAGTTGATGTTTTAAAATTACTTATTCCTAGTCAAGAAAATGATCAAGTTGTAAATAAACATTTATTTATTAATTTAGAAACTGAAAAAAGTCTTTCTCATAGTCGTATTGCCCCTTTTCCTTATTTTAATCCTTCTACTTATGTAGGAATGGATTATCTTAATGGTAAAGAACAAAACTTTTATTTTTATGATAAAAATTTTAATTTAATTAGAAAGATTAAAGGATGTAAGTTTGATAGTATTGATTGTAATAAAGAATGTATGTTTTGTATAGAAAACAATGGTAGAAAACAAGTACTTAATACAGAAAATGGTCTATTAAAAGATATTTCTTATGATTATATTAAATTTCATGTTTTTGAGCCATATGGTTATGGAATTGATTTAGAAAAAGAAAAGATGGATTTCTTTGATTTGAATTTAAATGTAATCATAAAAGATTTTGACTATAATAAATATAATATAAATATTTTTCAAAATGAATTTAGTTATTTTATTATAAATGATTATTTATGTATTTCTAGCCATATTGTAGATTGTTATGGTCAGTCACATTATAGAAGAATAATTGAGCAAAATAAAGGACCATTAATATTTGATAAAGTAGATTGTGATATTTATCCTTTAGATTCTTATATTAAAATAGTGGAAAATGGAGAAAATAAATACTTTAATACAGAAACTGGCCAGTTTACTTCTTTTGCTATTTTGGCACCTATTAATGATGAGGGAAAAATAGATTTTACAAAGCTTGATAGTTCATCTTTGATTATTGATCAAAAAATTAAAGTAAAAAAACTAAAAAGACCATTTTAAGATTTCTTTTTAGTTTTTTTAATTTAAAGGTTTTAGGAGCATAGTTATATATTAAAAATAAATATATATAGTAATTTATAACCGAAGATTCTAATTAATTCTCTTATAGCAAAGATTATTAAACTAATAATTTTAAAGCCATAAAACTTAGGAGGTATTAATTTACCTATTACTAATCCCATAAATAATTTAATTAACAGTATACTCTTAGTGATATTAAAATTATTAAGCATCTTCTTCACCTTTTAAAATATTAATTATTCTGTTTTTTAATTCTTTGTCTGCTAATTCATCTCTTTTTATTTTTAATAGTTCTCCTTTATTTAAAACTACTATTTCATCACATAAATTTAAGGCAAGTTCTATAATATGAGTAGAAAAGATTAATATCCTATTCTTTTTCATTTCTTCTGCTACTACAACATCAAATAATGTTAAGAGTTCATCTAATAATAAAATGTTTGGACTTGCAATTAAATAGATTAACATTTGCATTTTATTTTTCATTCCATGAGAATAATCTTTCATTAGTTTATCTCTATCATCCATATCTATCTTAACGATGTCAAAATATTCAGCAATAGTTTTTTAGTCTTTAATATTTTCTTTATTAATATCTATAAAGTATTTTAAAAATCCAGGAACAACAGGAGTTGATAAAACATACCCTATATCACTACTTTCTATTTTTTTATTAGACTTACCATTAGTTAAATATTCTCCCCTATCACACTTTAAATCTTCATTTAAACAGTTAAAGAAGTAGTCTTACTGGCTCCATTTCTTCTCAAAAAGCCCATAAATCTTACTACTTTCAAAAGTAAAATTAATGTTTTTTAACACACACTTTTTATCAAAGTTTTTACTTAAAATTATCCTTATATATTTTTAAAGACTCTCCTAATATATCTCTATATTTTAAAAGATAGTTTTTAGTATATTCAGTCATATTAGACGGTAAGTTATCTACATTAAACCACTCTAACTTCTTACTTTCATTATCATTTACTTTTAAATCACCACTATATTTTTTTACTACAAAGATTGCTGTTATATCATATAACTTATCTCCATTAGGATATTCTTTATATGTATCTTTTCCTGATAATACTTTTACCATTTCTAAATCTATAATATCTAAGTTAGTTTCTTCTTTTAATTCTCGTTTTGCAACGTCTTCAAAGCTTTCCCCTAATTCCATCGCTCCACCTGGAAAACCATACTGATTATAATCCGTTCGAAGTTGCATTAACACTTCATCTTTATCATTGAAAACAAATAAACCTACTCCTGCAGTTAAAATTGGATTATGCCCTACATATTTTCTTAAATCTTTAATATAACTCATAGCAATTCCTTTCTCATTATATATCTTATTTTCCCACCATACATTAACTTCTCTTTATATTTTTTATAACCAGCATTCTCTAATGTTTTAAGGCTTGCTAAATTATTAGGATGAACAGTTGCATAAGCGTATTTTATACTAGCATCTCTTTCTTGCATTATAGACTCTGCTTTTAAAATTAAACTTTTCTGCAAATGATTTCCTCTATATTTTGGTAACACTCCAGCATTATCCATTTCAATAGATAAAGATATTTCATCTTTAGGTATTTCTTCAGCAAGTTCACAATTTATATTAATATATCGCTCTGCTATTAGAAAGCCTGCTAACTCATCTTTATATAATACTTTAAGAATAATAGCATTATCTTCTAATTTCTTTAATATCTTATCATATTCCATTAAATCAATAGAATACCATTCTTTATGCTCTAAATTTTCATAAATTATTTTACAAACTTTAATAATCTTTTCTATATCATTTTTATTTCCTTCTTTAATAATAAATTCCATAATGTCCTCCTAAAATGGTTAAACAAAATTACCATTATCATAATCATTAATCAATTATTGTAAGCTTTTTTTCGCAATTTTAATAAAGTTATAGATTCTAAATGATAAGTATTAGGAAATTCATCTACTAATTTGATAGATTTAAGTTTATATTCACTATCCAAGAGATTAATATCACGAGCAAGAGTTAAAGGATTACATGAGATGTAAATAATATTTTTTACTTTTAAGGATAAGAGAAAGTCTATTAAGTCTTTAGAAATACCACTTCTTGGGGGATCTAAAATAATAGTATCAGGTACATACTTTAGTTTATTAATAACTTTACTTACATCACCTAAATAAAACTCTGTATTAGTAATATTATTTAACTTAGCATTACTTTTGGCATCCATTACTCCATCTTCAATAACTTCAATACCAATAACTTTTTTAGCATAATCACTTACTAATAAACTAATAGTACCAGTACCACAATATAAATCATAAATAATATTACTGTTTAGTTCTTTTACTAAATCAATAACTTCTTTATATATTAAACTAATACCTTCTTTATTTACTTGAAAGAAAGAATCTTTTCTAACCATAAACTTTTTAGATAAAACTTCTATCATTAAAGCTGGAACACCACTGATTAGTTCATTATTATAGTATAATGAACTAACTAAAAATGAAAAGAACTCTTTAATAGACTCTTTATCTTCCTTACCTTCTAATATTAACATAATCTTACCATCTAAAGATTTAATAATGGCTTTAGTTAGTTTCTTATGTACTTTAATAAAAGAATTAAGAGAAGCGGTTAGATTTATAATATTACTATCTAATAAATTACACTTATCAATAGAAATTAAATTATTTGATCTTTCTTCATAGTAACCTATTTTATCTTTTTTAATATGAAATGTTACTTTATTACGATAATTATACTGCTTTGTTTTTAAAATATCTAAGTTTTCTAAATTATAGTTTGTATATTTAGAAAAAATATTTTTAATGGTATTCTTTTTAAATTCTAATTGTTCATTATAAGTTAAATGACCTATTTGACATCCTCCACATTCATTATAATAAGGACAATACTTTACTTTAAGAGGGTTGCATCTTTTACCAAGAGAATAGTTTTTTTTGCTATTTACTATATCGATAGAAACTTCTTCATTTAGTTTTACTTTAGGAATAAAAACAATTTTATTATTTATTTTAGCAATACCTCTACCTTGATGGTCATAATCTATTATTTTTACTTTCATTTAGATCACCTAATAATAGGTTACTACAAAATTTAATAAAGATGAAGGACTATTTAAAGATTATTATTATTATTTGAAAATTATAATATAAGTATAAAAAGGAGAATTAACAATGTTTAAAAAATATAATATTAATGATTTATATATTGCTAATATTGATGCTTAGAATTAAGAAACAAAATTAGGTGGTGATAAAATTGGTGGTATTTTAAAAATTGGAGAAACTACCTTTTCATATATAACTATACTAGAGATAGAAATAATTTTAGTTATGTAATAAGTCATATAGAACCTTTTAATAAATATTATAATAAAGATGAGAAAATTAAGATTAAAAAGAAAAGTTTATAAGATAAGTTTGAGGTTAATACCTCTTTTTTTATTTAATAATAATCTATATTTTGGTAATACTAAAAGGGAGATGAGGTGAAGTTATGCTTGCTGATGAGATTAAGAAAGCTTTTGGTAATGCTACTGATTTAATAATTAGACCTTTTATTATCGATAATAAAGAAATAACTCTTGTTATGAGTGAAGTTTTAGGTAGCTCTGATTATGTAAATGATTTTATTTTAAAAAAGCTTTTGACTATTAAGTTTAATAGTAATGATATTGGTAATGAATTACTTAATTTTATTCCTACTAATAATGGTAAAATTTTAAATAAATTTAGTGATATGACTGATTATATTTGTATGGGGTTTGCTCTTTTACTTTATAGTGATAAAGAAGCACTAGCAATTGAAGCTAGAACAAGTATTGATCGAGGTGTTGCTGAAGTTAATAATGAAAGTACTGTTATGGGGAGTAAAGATGCTTTTAATGAAAACTTTAATACTAATATTGGGCTTATTAGAAGAAGAATTAGAACTAATGAGTTATATGTTGATGGAATGTTTATTGGGAAAAATACTAAGACTAAAATAGGCATTTTATATATGAATAATATAGCAATTAAGAAAAATGTTAGAGAAATTAAAGAAAAATTAGAGAAAATTAATGTTGATGGAATTATTGATACTGGAAGTTTAAAAACTTATCTTGATACCAAAACTAGTCTTTTATTTCCTACAATTATTTCAACAGAACGTCCTGATAGAGTATCGCAAGCTTTACTTGAAGGAAAAGTTGCTATTGTTGCTGATAATTCACCTTTTGTTTTAATTACGCCAACTTTTTTTATAGATTATCTACATACTAGTGATGATTATTATGGAAAAGCGATTAACGCATCTTTTACTAGAATAATTAGATTTATAGCTTTTTTAATAGCTATTTTTATTCCCGCTTTATATATTGCCCTTACTACTCATAATCAAGATATTTTACCTCTTTCTTTATTTCTTAATTTTGCAAGTCAAAGAGAATCTGTTCCCTTTTCAGCTTTAATAGAAGCAATTTTCATGAGTATTTCTTTTGAAATATTAAGAGAAAGTGATATTAGAAAACCAGCTAGTATGGGAAGTTCTGTTTCTATTTTAGGAGGATTAATATTAGGAGATGCGGCGGTTGCTGCAGGTATTATTTCTCCAATTATGATTATTGTTATTTCTATATCAGCGATATCTGGATTAGCCTTCTCATCAATGGAGATGATTTCAGCTTTAAGATGGTGGAGATTTATCTTATTATTTTTAGCTATGTTCTTTGGTTTATTTGGTATATTTACAGGCTTTATTATTCTTCTAGCTTCTTTAGTAACAACAACTTCTTTAAATGTTCCATACCTTGCTCCATTTTCCCCTTTTATTAAAACTGAACTTAAAGATGCAATTATAAAAAGTGATAATAAAAAAATTAGAAAGCGTAATCCTTTACTAACAAAAAATATTATAAGGGAGATAAAAAAATGAAAAAGATAATTATTATTTGTATAATACTATTATTATTTTTAGGTTATACTCCATATCATGAATTAAATGATTTAGCAGTGGTTGATGTAATGGCTTTAGAATTTAAGGATGATAAGTATACTCTTTATTTGAATGTAATTAATGATAAAAATAAAGTTTATACCATTAAAGGTAATAGTTTAGGAGAAGTTTTTTTTAAAGCTAAAGATATAAATAATAAGAAAACTTATTATAAGCATTTAAATGTTGTTATTTTTAATAAAGATATTTTAAAAAATAATAATAAGTTATTAACTTTTTTTAAAGATGAATTTACAGGTATTGATTATTTAACTTTAGCAACAGATAGTAATTTGAATACTTTGTTTAATAAATATCATAAAGGGAAAGATTATAGAAGTTTTTTAGTAAAAGAAAAAAGTGAAACAGGTAGTATTGTTAATATATCTTTTAAAGATTTATTAAGTAGTAATTTAGATGAAATTAAAAACTATGTTATTCCAATTATTGGAGTTGACTCTAAATTATTTAGTAAGGGAATATATATTATTGATAAAGATTATATCTTAGATAAGGATTTAGCTAGAATTGTTTATTTACTTGATAATAAAATTACTACTTATAGTGAAAAAATAAAAGTTAAAAATAATTATTATCAAGTTATAATTTATAATTTAAATACTTCTATTAGTTATAAAAATAATACTATTAATATTTCAGTAACTGGTAATATTGATAGTTCTGATACTAATAATTTAGTAAATATTAAGAAAAAAATTATTAATGATCTAGAAGAAAAAACAAATGAATTAGTTACTTTAGAAAAACAAAAAGGATTTTATGTTTCTAATATTATTAATTATATTTATTTAAAAGAAAAAGATAATTCAGTTAATTCATATCAAAATGCTAATATAAAAATAAAGGTTAAATTAGAAGAAAAGGAGAGAAATAATTATGATTAATAAAAAAATTGGGTTATTACAAATTTCTACTTTAGCTTTCTTTTTAACTACATCTTCTTTTATTTTATTTTTTGAAAAAATTATTAGAGTTAGTAAATCTGATACGATTATTAGTATTATTATTGGATGTATATTTGATCTTTTATTATTTAAAGTTATATTGTGGGGAAGAAAAAAAATTAAATTTAATAATAAGATTGCTAATATATTTTTGATGATAGTTTTAACAGCTATTTTTATTTATTTACTTATTAATAGTACTAATTTTATTAAAACTAGTTTTTTAGCTAGTGGTAATTTTTATAGTATTATTATTTTACTTTTTCTTATGTGTTTAATTACTTCTAATAAAAGTTATAAAGAAATATCAAGTTTATCTTTAATATTATTTTTTATATTTATACCTCTTTTTATTATTAATATAATTGGTAGTACTTTTAGTCTTGATTCTTCTTATTTAATGCCTCCTTTTGCTACTAGTTTTGGAAATATTATTATGGGTGCTGCTTTATTTATTATTTATACTATGTTACCTTTACTTTTACTTTTATTTATACCATATAATGAAATTGATAATAGAAAAAAACAAGATAAATATTTATATCTTGCTTTAACTTTAGGATTTTTAGTAATAATAATTCAATACTTACTTTTATATTTTTCTTGTAGTATTAATATTATAACTAGTTATAATTATCCTTATATGTTAGTAATTAATAGTCTTTCTAGTTCTTTCATATTAGGAAGATTTAGTTATATTATTAGTTTTTATCTTTTATTTTCTTTAGTTATTACTCTTTCTTTAATTTTAACTATAATTAAGCATTTATTTCTTGACATGAATAACCTAAGGCTTCAAGATTAGTTCTTTGGGTTGGTTTATCATTAAAATAGTTACTTAAAGTTGTATTAGTATTATTAGCTTCTATACTTTCTTTAGTTAAAATTAAAGTTATATTATTACCAGTTTGTTTTTCACTAACTAATCCGCTATTTCTAATAGTATTAATTTCAGTGGTAATTTGATTGTTATAATCTTTAATATTAATAGAAGCTGGGAATTGATAATAGAATGTTACTTTATTTAAAATACTATTAGCATAAGTACTAGTTATTATTGTATTGTAATTTAAATTATCGGCATTACCTGCCTTTTTACAAACTAAACTTGTGATATTAGCATTTAAATTGCCACTATTATTAGTTGTTGTTGCACTATTATTATTAATTTCATTTACATTAGTTTCTTCTTTAAAAAATATTCTAGTTAAAGGAGGAATAAAAATCATTATAACAAGTAAAATCATAATTAAATATATAATACTATCAGGTATTGATGATTTAGCTGTCATTTGCTTCACTTTCCTTATCTAACTTTTCCTTTAATCTCATGTTGTATAAAAATTTTCTAATATAAAATATTAAGAATAGGAAAGGAATAATAGGGAAAAACATAAAGAAATAATATAATACAATATTAGATTCTACTATATTTAAATTATGAAGTGTTTTTATAAAAGCAAAAGCAAAACCAACTGATACTGATAATAAAATCGCTGTAAAGATAATTCCTAAAACATTACTCCAATAATTAATAGCATAATTAACATCATTAGAATTTTTATCTTTATTTAAGTAGGTATATATTTTTGTTCCTATAAAAAATAATATTAAAACTACTGTTAACGGTATTATTATATAAAAAAGTAAAATCTTAAAGTTTTCTGTTGTATAAATTGTTTCCATCTATCACTCACCTATTATAATAATATCATAACTAAAAAAGTACTTCAACTTAAAAACAATTATTTTAGTTATTAATTTTTTATCTTTACATTTTCTAATTCTAATAATTTTCTCTTTCGATTTATTCCCCCTACATAACTTCCTATATTATTTTTACTATTAATTACACGATGACATGGTAAGAGAATGGGACAAGGATTATTATTTAAAACTTTTATAATAGGACTTATTGTTTCTTCATTACCTAGTTCTTTGGCTATTTCTTTATAGGTTTTAACTTCTCCATAAGGAATATGACTAACTATTTCTAATATTTTTGCTTCTAAGCCAAAGACTAAATAATTATAAAAAGAAAAGGATTTTAATTCTCCTTTAAAATATAATTCTAGTTCTTTTTTTACTTTAATACTTAGAGCATTTTCTACTCCATTATCTATTTTGTCAACAAAACTAAGTGATAAAACAGCACAATCACTTGTATTTATTCTAATTAATCCTATTGGACTTTGATAAAAAGAAAGATAACTAACATGATACATATTTACTCCTTAAAATAATTCTATAAATAAGCTGTAAAATATTAATGTTAAGGGTTTCCCTAATATTATTATAAGAAAAAAACGTCTAAAGGTCAAATTGCTAATTCCAGCGATATAACATAATAAATCATCTGGGGCTCCAGGCAAGAGAATACCTAGAAAAAAGACTTTTTCGAATTTTTTATTCTTAACATATTTTAGATATTTATTAATAGTTTCTTCTTTAAATAGTTTTTTTATTAATGGTAAGCCAAAATTACGACTTAAAAGAAAAGCCATTATACTTCCTAAGGTTAGGCCAGCATAATTATAAATAAAGCCAAGAACAGGTCCAAATGCTAGTGTTCCAGCTAGACAAGAGGCTCCACCTGGTATTACAGGAAAGACTACTTGAACAATTTGAATTAATAAAAAGATTATGGGACCTATAAGACCATATTTTTTTATTCTTCCTACTAGTAACTCTGGACTTGTTAATAAGTTCATTTTTATAGCATATATAATAAAAGCTAATAATAGAATAGTGATTATAATAGTCATAATCATCATAACTTTTTTTAATGTTTTATTATCATCTGTCATAGTATCACTCCTATTTCTATTTTAACCAATATTGCTATATTAATTAGAATAAATGTAAAAATTATAGTTTAACGATTACATATTACTATTGGAATAACTGCTCGTCAATATAGTTTTAGTTGCTTTTAAATTTTTTCATCACTATCTATAGTAATATTAGCTAATTTTATGGCGGCTTCTTTTGTATTAGCTGTTAAAATAAATCTATTAACATGACAAAAATTAGCTCCTTTTATACCTGTTACTTGTTCTAAATTTTTATTAGTTAAACCAGCCCATTTTTTAGGAAAATAAACCCTACTTGTTTTATCATTTAAACTAATTGGAACAGTTTTAATAGCATATCCTCCTCTATTTGATGGGTATATCACTAATTTAATTGTTTTACCTTTTAATGATGTAAGTATAGTTTCTTCATAAGGTAAATACTCATCTAAAATTAGGATAGGACCAGTATTTTTATTTAGTAATTGTTTTACTTTCTTGCTAGCAATTACTTTACCATTAATATTTTTTATTTCTTCAGTTAAAATTATCTTAGCTACCATAACGGCTTTAATAAATTGTTCATTTTCATCATCATTACTCATATAACTAGGATTAAACAATTTAATAATCTCACTAACTGTTTTTACTTTATAATTAGAAGTTATAACAGGAAAAATACCATTATCTATAGCATCTATTGCCTCTATAAAATCTTTAACTAAATAATTATAAATTGCTCTTGTATTTTTTAAATTAATTTTTTTTAAATAGGCTAAACCATATTCTTCAAAAATTAAACCAAAAGATGAGTATTTAATGTTATTTTCTCTTATTTTAGCATCTGCTTGATGATGATCAAACTTACCTTTTCCAATATCATATACAATAGTTTTATTAGAAATATCATTAGGTACTTCTTTTAATCTTATTACTTTAAAATCTTCAAAGTATAGATCTAAAAAAGCAGTTGCAAAAACTTCATCAGCATGCATGGTACCACTATGAGTAATTCCAAATGCTTCATGATAATCACTTACGATTTTTACCATTTTCTAATTCCTCCATTCTTATATTAGCATTATGTTCTATTTTATCCCAAGCTAAATCTTTATTTTTTAGGGCTAAATATAAGCACTTGACATAACTTGCTAAGAAAATAGGATTATATAATAAAGCTTTTATTTTCATCTTTCGATTAAGTCTTAGACTATTTTTTTCTTTTACTAATAAAATAAAAGTAAAAATAACTAATATTAAGTATACAGCAATAATAATTATAAATATTTGAAGTAGAAGTGTTGTTACTGGAATTTTAATAATTGAATTTGCTATAATTCTATAAAGTAAGTTTATTAGATATAATATAAGACTAATAATTAATAAAATATAGGGTTTAACACCAACTAAAGCGGTATATAAAGATGGATAATTGGAATCTTTTTTTAAAGCTTTTTCTTTTAATAAGGAATAATATTTTCTTCTTGATTCAAAATAGCCTTTAACCCATCTTGTTCTTTGCTTAATAGTAATATCATAAGTAGTTGGCTGTTCATCATAATATATAGCCTTAGTATTATAAGTAGAGCTTAAATTATGTAAAGTAGCATATAAACTTAACTCATAATCTTCAGTTAAACTATGAAAGGGATAACCTCCTAATTTTTCTAAAATTTTTCCTCTTATATAAAATCCTGTACCACTTATAGTTAAATTTAAATTATGTTTAGCTTTATAATTATTAGAAAAAGTATTAATCATAGAAAATGTTAATGATGATGAGGCAGCATAGATACTATCATTACCATTTTTAGTATTTCTATAACCGATTCCAATATCATAACCTTTTTTATAACTTTTTAACATTTCTTCAAAAAAATGTTTATCTAAAATATTATCAGCATCAAAAATAAAATAAGCATCATAATGTTTGTTTTGTTTTATTATTTCTTTAATAGCATCATCTAAAGCATACCCTTTTCTTCTTTTAGTTAAATCTTTACGATAAACTATATTAATATTTCTTTTTTTAGCAATAGTTACAGTAGGATCTTTTTTATCTTCTACTATAATATAAATATTTGTAGAATCTATTTTTAAAGTTTGTTTTTTTATACTATCTAATAAACCTTTTATAACTTTAGATTCATTTCTTGCTGGTATTAAGATCGCAAAAGTAGGATTATTATTTACTTTATGAAGTTTTATTTTACATCCTTTTAAAGTTATTAAATATTCTTTAAAAAGCATATAAGTTGCAATAAAAACTAATATTAAACAAATTAAGGTTACCATATTATTTTTCCTTTCTAATTTCAAAGTTCATATTAGGAAAACTTTTAGCTAGAACTTTATCTGGATAAACTTTATCATATAGTTCTCCAACTGGTGTTAGTGGTTTTATATTATTTCTTCTTAAAGCACTCCTAATTAAGGCACTCCAAGATATAACCATATCTATTATTAAGAAAATTAAAAGGATATAAAAAATTATGGTTCCAATTTTTATAGGTATCTTTTCAATTAAATTAGAAATAAGAGGATATAATACTTTTGCAAATAATAAAGTAAATAGTCCCCATACTATCATATATGGTATAGTAGTTCTACCATTTATATTTAAAAAATAGTTGCTATAATCCCAAGATATAGTATGAGTAAATGTTTCTTGTAAAAAACTAATTATATATTCAAACGCTCCCCCTAATATACTTCCATATAAAAAAGTTTTAATATTTGAATAGTTGGGTTTTACTAAAAGATATACTATTAAAACAGCCCCAGCGCCATAAATGGGACTAAAGGGTCCATAAATAACTCCCCTTCTTAATTCCCAAACAATATTTCCTGTTGAGATATAGACTTTTATTAAATTTAGAATTTGTTCATATAAGGCTCCTATAATAGAGCCTATAGCAAAGACTAAAAATAATTTTTTAGCACTATAACCTTCGGCAAAAACTTTATTATTTTTTATACTACTCATACTACTACCCCTTTGACTTGTTGTTATTTTAACATATAATATGCAAAATGACAAGAAAAAGCGTGGTGCTATTATAATAATTAGATGTTTTTTATATTATTTTGTAAAAAGATCTATAGGTTTTTTTACATATTTTAATTTTTTAGAAATTTCATGAGTAATATCTGTATTTTCTTCTACTTTAATATTAAAATCATTATGAATACAAGTTAGTAATTTATTATAATCAGCTTCATTAACTAATGATTCTATACAAATACTTTTAAATAGATTTAGAAGATTCTTTTTATTTAATATTGATATTAGACTTGTAGAAGTATCCATTGTGAAAAATAAGTCTGGATCTACTATTATAATACCTTCTTTATTAATTACAGTATTATCTTTTTTGATATCTTCTGTACATACTCCAATATGTTCACTAAATATATTGAATAAGTTTTCTAATTCTCTAAAGTTATCTAATATATAGTCTTTTTGTTCTTCTAATATATTTATTGAATTATTAGGATAATATTTTGCTGTATAGGCATCAGTTATAAATTGAGATTTTATAAATTTATTTTTTAGCATTTTAGCAAAATTACTTTTATTATATATATCTAACAATTCGATAAAATGGGGATTATTTACATCTTTTAATATATCGAACATTTCAGGGCTTAATCTAAAATCAAGAATTGTTTCTTGATAATATTTTTTAAAGATTATATCTTTATTATATAGTATTTTAGCACAATGACCATGATTTAAGTATTTCATATTATTTAATTTTAATGTTTCTTTATTTCTATTATAATAAGCCATAATACTCCTCCTTTTAACACGATAAATTAAGTGCATTTAATATTTTATCATAAAGTTTAAAATTCTTTAAATATAATATGATTAATTTTATAATAAATACTAAAAAATCATCTAACTCAAGCTTGAATTAGATGATTTATATTTTTATTTAACTATCCAAAAGGTTGGTATATCTCTAAGACCATTAGTACCAGCGGCTACAGGATGATTTATTATTTTATTATTAATAACTAGAGCGCTTGAACTTCCTCCATCCATATTAGCAGCATTAATAGCACCATAATTTTCCATGATTTCAGTTAGATCACCCATATCAGCTCCAATTGAAGAAGCTAAACGACCATTTATAACTAAAAGAAGGACAATACCATCTTCTCGCTGACCAATAGCTGTTCTAGGGGCAATACCCCAACCTCCATTTCCTTTAACAAAACTACTTTTACCATTAACTATCAAGAATGGTCCGAATTCAATAGCATCTCTTATTCCCATATTTATAGCTTCTTCTTTACTCATTTTACCTAAAACTAATTTATTATCTTTAGTAAAACCTACAAAGCCTCCGCCCATACTAGCATCTTCATAATCACTTACGATTTGTCCATCTTTAATAACTGTTCCATGAGGTAAGGCTCCATTTGAATTCCAATCAGGATCATAAAAGCCTCCCGCATTAATAGCAATAATGGCATTTTCTCTTTTGGCTACAGTAGTAATTGCTTCTCCTTTTTTACCTAAATATGCTGTTGTAGCAATAGAAATACGTGATGGATCATATACAGCTACTAAATATCCTTGATAACCACTTCCACTCACTTCAATGACTTTGTATAAATCATTTCCTTTATCTTTAGTTAAAATTTCTTTTTCATATTCATTTTTATATATCTTTTGATTAGTATTATAATCTTTAAAATTAATTAGATCAGGGTTTGAATTTTCATTAACTTCAATAATATGATTATTGGCAAGGACTTCATTTATAACTTTATCATTATAAAACCAAGTTGCTAAATATTGATGATTCATTGAAGTCATCGCTGAAGTTATCCAAAAATTTCTAAAGCTTCCAATTGGCCCATAAAAAAGAAAAAGGCCAAAAGCACATAAAATAATTATTAAAGTAATTATAATTTTTTCTATTCTTTTACTTTCTTTTCTTTTTATTATTTTTAATTCTTTAGCAATACTAGGCATGATGATAGTTTTATCAAAGTTATCATTTTTATTCATCAGGTTCAGCATTTTCTTCTACCTCACTAGCATCATTTAATTGCACACTTTCTTCTTGCTTACCCTTATATTCTCTATCACCATTTATATCTAAATAGTCACGATCTAATTTTATTTCTTCTAACTTAGTATCATTACTTTGATTTTCATCTAACCATTTATTATAAGCTTTTATATTATTGTTATACCCTTTTACATCACTAACATAAGTGTTAACTACTTCTTCATATCCAATAACAACAGCTTCACATTTATTATTAACACTAACTTCTGGATAAAGAACATTTATACACTTATTTTTTAATTTAGAAAAGTTTTTATCAATAGCTTCTAAACTTTCTTTATAATTTGCAAATAATTCTTTATAATGTTCATCATTTTCTTTTAAAGTTTGATAATACATATCTTGCATAACTTCTTTATAAATGTTATCTCTTATCTTATTAAAATTATCAACATTACTCTTAAACTCATCATAAGTATTAACAACAACATTCATCCTCTTTTTAATCTCTGCTTGATCATTACTATAATTAATTACAGCATATATAATAATTCCTCCAATAATTAATAAAAATCCAATTAATATTATTATTCCTATATGTTTATTTTTACGTTTAACTTCCATAAATACACTCCTATTATCATAATACTATAATTTAATTTCTTTATCTTATTATGTAACACATCAAAAGAATTATTAATATCTTAGCTATTTAATTATAATATTTTTATTAGACAATATCAATACTAATATTTTTATTTAATCATATTATAATTAGAAATTTTATTAATATTGAAGTAAACTTTACAAATTAATGTTACTTATCACAGTTGAAAAGATAAAAAAATTAGTCTATAATGGAAAGGTATACATGGAGGTTAATTAGATGAAAAAGAATAAAGAGAAAAACAAGGAGAAAAAGTGTCGTTTATGGCTTTTAATAATAGGTTTTATTGTTATTATTGCTAATATTTTTACTATTTATAATATTTTATTATTAGGTCCTGTGGAGGAATTAATAAGGTATATTATTATTGGGGTATTTGTTCTTTTAGATATAATTATTATTGTTAAAATTAGAGGAAAAAGAAAAAATAAAGAAAAAAAAGTTCGACTATTTACAGTTTTTTTGATCATTTATCTAATTTTAAATATTTTAATTAGTTTAGTGATTATGTATGCTTATGGTACAATATCTAGTATTAATAGAGATTATGTAACATATTCTAGTAGTCTTATTGTTAAAAGTGATAGTGCTTTTGATGACGTTAAAGATTTAAAAGATACTAAAATTGGTATTTTAAAAGATGAAAGCTCTCCTGAAGGTAATATTATTCCTAATGAAGTAATTAAAGAAAATAATTTAAAAGATGATAATAAAATAGTTAAATATGATGATTATTTTTCTTTAGTTGCTGATTTATATGAAAGTGAAGTTGATGCAGTATTTGTGCCAACAGATTATCCTTCTATGTTTAATAGTATAGAAACTTATCAAAATATTAGTAGTGAAACCAAAATTATTTTAACTAAAGAGAAAAAGATGAAAAAAGCAAGCACTAGCAATAGAGAAACTGCTTCATCTGGTAAATCTGTAACAGATCCTTTTACTATTCTTTTAATGGGAGTAGATTCAGCGGAAGAAGGATTATCTAAAAATACGGTTGCAAATGGTGATAGTTTAATTCTAATTACCTTTAATCCTGATACTTTAAATGCTACAATGTTAAGCATTCCAAGAGATAGTTATGTGCCAATTGCTTGTTGGAATGGAAATCCTGAAAATAAAATTACGCATGCGGCTGCTTATGGAACTGATTGTATGATGAGTACAATTGAAAATTACTTTGATGTTACAATTGACTATTATGCTAAGATTAACTTTAAAGGATTAGTTACTTTAGTTGATACTCTTGGAGGAATTACTGTAGATGTTCCACAAGATTTATGTACTGATAATTCTAATCGTGAAGGAGAAGTTTGTATCAGTCAAGGGGTTCAAACATTAAATGGTGAACAAGCTTTAGTACTTGCAAGAAATAGAAAACAATTAAGTGGTGGAGATTTAGATAGAGGTTTAAATCAACAATTAGTTATTCAAGGAATATTAAATAAAGTTAAAGATATGAAAAGTATTAATCAAGTTATGAATGTTTTAAATACAGTTACTAATAATCTTGATACAAATTTTACAGAAAAACAAATTTTATCATTTTATGATATTGCTAAAGATATAATGAATAATGCTCTACAAAAAGATGATGCTGATTTAATAAATATTGAACAGTTATATCTTGATGGTACTGGTCAAATGATTTATGATGAGAGAAGTAGACTTGTTTTATGGGATTATGTGCCTAATGAACAAAGTAGAAAAGATATTATTAATGCTATGAAAATCAATTTAGGTAAAAAAGAGCCTGAAATGATTAAAGAATTTACATTTTCAATAAATGATCCGGATTACGAAAAACAAATAACTGGAAGTGGTCCTTATAAAAAAACATCTACTTATGATTTATTACCTGATTTTACAGGAGATAGTGAAGCGCAAGCTCGTAGTTATGCTAGTGCTCATGGAATTAGTATTCGTTTTGTAGGTAATAGTGGTTATGTAGTTAGTCAAAGTTTACCAGCTAATAAAAGAGTTGATTTAATTAGTGGTAGTGTTGTATTAACATTATCAGGTAGTAGATATAACAATGACGACGATGATGATGAGCCAGTTTATACTCCACCTACTGATAATACTGGTGATGAAGATGATACTAGTAGTAATGTACCTGGTATACCTCCATCTGGTAGTAATACTGGAACTGGATCTGGAGGAGATGCTGGTAATGGAGAAGATAATGATGGTCAAGGTGGAACAGATGGTGGAGATAAAAAACCTGGTACTGATACTAATCCTGATGGTGCTACTACAGAATAAAGAGATAAGTTTAATTTACTTATCTCTTTTATTATGGTCTTACAACTGTTATTTTTTTATTTTTATCAACTAAAATGAACACTTTTTAAGAATTTTGGTGAACGCTTTTTAAAAATCCATATTTTCTAGATAAGACACCGCTTCATCAAAACTTCCAATAGCTTTAATTTTAATATCATAATTATTTTTTTCTTTTTCTTTTAAGGCTTCTTTATAATTATCCCCTTTAGGAACTAAAAACAAGTCAGCTTTAGCTTTTACAGCACCATTTAATTTATATTTTACACCACCTATTTCCCCTACTGTTCCATCACTATTAATTGTACCTGTTCCTACTATTTTTAAGCCATTAGTTAAATCTTTATCTATTAATTTATCATAGATAGCTAGGGTTAACATCAAACCTCCACTAGGTCCACTTTCACTTTCTTTAAAATTAAGTTCTATTTTTGGAGAAGTTTTAAATTCATAAATTGTACTAATAGAAACTCCTGTTAATTTTTTACCATCCATATTTTTTACAGTTGCAGTTACTTCTTTTTCTTTATTGTTTCTAATAACTGTAATAGTTATTTTATTCCCTATATTACTATTATTAACAAAATTTGTATAATCTGTTATTTCTGTTATTTCTTGACCATTAACCTTTTTTAATTCATCACCTATTCTAAGACCATTATCTTCTTTTTTTTCGATATAAATAACATAATAATGTTTATCTTTTATCTTAATTTCTTTATTAGCCTTATTATAGGCTAACATAATAGCAGTTTGATTAGCATTTTCTAAATATATCTTATTTCTAAATAATATATCAGCACTAGTTTCTTCTTCATTTAATTCTACATCTTCTTGTTTTTCAATATCATAAGAGGGAATAATATTACCCAATATAAAAGAAGCAACATTTCCCTGTAATTCTTTAACATAAGCAAAGTTTAATGATCCTTTGCTTTCTGTTTGATTCATGCCTATTTTAATTCTGTCATTAATATTAATTGTGCCACCTCCGGCATAAATATAATATGGTAATGGTATTATCAAAATTAAATATACAATTATTAAAAATATAATACTTTTATAATTTTCTTTCATAAATTTTTTAATTTTTAAATACATTTTATTAAACATTATATCAGTCCTTTACTATACCATTATACCAAAAGAAGGTTATTTTATGAAAAAAAAATATCAGGAATTACTAGCAGTATTAATAATTTTATTTATCTATATTGGTATATTTTTAAAACCAACTCTAATTATTGAAAGTGGAATAAATAGTCTTAATATTTTTAAAACTAAACTTTTCCCTTCTATTTTTCCTTTCTTTGTTTTATCATATCTTATTCTTGATTTAGGATTAGCTACTAAAATTAGTAATAAATTAAATTTTATTATTAAAAAATTATTCAATATTGAAGGAGAAGCTACCTTTATTATTTTAGTTAGTATTATTTCTGGATTTCCTAGTGGTTCTAAATATATTGCTACTTTATATAATAAAAAAAGAATATCTAAAAATACTGCTAATTATTTACTTACTTTTACCCATTTTGCTAATCCTCTTTTTGTTTTAGGAACCTGCGGTATTATTTTAAATAATATTTTACTTGCTTATAAAATATTATTTATTCAAATTATTTCTAATATTATATTGGGTATTATTTTAAGACCTAAAAGTTCTGAATCATTTAAAATATCTCCTTATAAAGCTAATAGTTTTTTAGAAGCTTTGCCTAATGCTATTAATGAAGCAGTTAAATTATTATTATTTATGTTGGGATCAATTACTTTTTTTATGTTTTTAGCAAAATTAATAAGTAGTTTTTTCAACCTTAATCCTTTTATAACTACTATCATTACAGGACTATTAGATTTAACTAGTGGTATTAGTTTAGTTGGTAATTTAAGTTTAGACTTGACTATTAAAGGTTTAATTATTTTAAGTTTTATTACATTTGGAAGTTTATCTGTTCATATACAAGTTTTAAATAATATAAAAGAGCAAGATATTAGTTATAAATATTTTCTTATGGGAAGAATTATTCAAACAGCTCTTGCTCTTTTACTTTATCTTATATTTTAATATATATAATTAATTGGACATGTAATTATAAAAGAATATGTTTTATTAGTAAAATTTGGATGATTAAAAATTATTTCTATTTTTAAATAATTTTTATCTAATAAATATTCTATTTTAGATTTTGTACTTAAAGTTAAATCAGCTATTTTAGGAATTGTATAATCTATTATATTATCAGTTTTACCATAGCTAATAATACCTTCCTTACTATTAAGAATAAGCTTTGTTTCATAATTACTTGGATTATCAAAAGTTAAAATAGTTTCATCTTTATTAATAACATTAACATTAATTAAATGACCCATTATTAAATCATCTTGAATTGTTTTTTGAATATTATTACTATAACTATCAACTTCATTATATATTTCTTCAACTTTTTCTTTATTACGATAACTCATTATTGAATTAAAAATACTAACAACAATTATAGAAACAATAATAAAAGAAACTAATAATTCAATTGAAGTCATTCCCTTTTTATTGATCATAGTGCTACCTCCATAGTTCCATATTTGTTAGTATTATTTGCTTTATATTCTATTATTACTCTATAATATCCTTTACTTGAAGTTTTATTAGTATTTTTACTATAAGTAGGAAGATAATCTATATATTCTTTAAAATCACGAGAAAAACTATTATTATCTTTAATATATTTTTTAAATTCTACTGTATTATAAGTAGTTAAATATAATTTTGTAATGTTATTTACATCTTTAAAGTTTTGACAAATAGTACTACTATTATTTTCTTGATATAAATTACAGTCACTAATATCAATATACCCTATTGAAGCTGTTTTAGTATATATATCTGTTGGTAAACCTTTTAAGGCTATCATTCTAGCCCAATGAGCTATATATGTTGCTTCTACAGTATTATAATTTTTATAACGTTCATATTCCCCTATAAGAGGTACAATATTAGTAAAAAGCAATGAGAAAATACCCATAATAAAAACACTAACGATTAAAGTTTCAACTAATAAAAAACCTTTTTGGTTTACTATTTTTGTCTTTCTCATAATAAGCTCCTCTTGTAATTAAGTTATTCTTAATATATAATATATTATAGTAAAATAAGTGAATAAAGTAAAGGGGCTGATCGCTTGATAACTTATGATATGGCCAAGATGCCAATTGTTGATGTTGTAGATGATATTATATTTAATGCTGTTAAATCTGGAGCTAGTGATATTCATTTTGATCCACGTGATGATTTTTTGATGGTACGAATTAGAATAGATGGGGATTTACAAGATTATACTGAGATTCCTAAAATGTATGAGAGAAACTTAATTACAAGAATTAAACTTTTAGCTAATATGAATATAACTGAAAGTAGACTTCCTCAAGATGGATCTATTAAAGGTAATATAAAAGGTGTTGATCTTGAAACTAGAGTTTCTACTTTACCTACTAATGAAGGAGAAAAGTGTGTTATTAGAATACTTGATTATAGTAGAAGTTTAGAAGGTATTGATGCTTTAGGATTTAATAAAAGTAATTTTTTTAAACTAAAAAAAATGATTGCTGAACCCAATGGAATTATTTTAGTAACAGGTGCTACTGGTTCTGGTAAAAGTACAACAGTATATTCTATTTTACAGGTTTTAAATAAGAAAGAGACTAATATTATTACGGTTGAAGACCCTATAGAAATGAATATTGAAGGATTAAATCAAGTCCAAGTAAATAGTGAAATTGGACTTGACTTTTCAACTGTTCTAAGATCTATTTTAAGACAAGATCCTAATATTATTTTAATTGGGGAAATAAGAGATAGTGAAACAGCTAAAATAGCTGTTAGGGCTTCTATTACTGGACATTTAGTTTTATCTACAATACATACTAATAATTCTTTAAGTACAATAGAAAGATTGCTTGATATGAATGTAGAAAGATATTTATTATCTAGTGCTTTATCTGGTATTATATCTCAAAGATTAGCAAAAAAAGTTTGTCCTTATTGTCATATAAAAAAGGAAACTACACCATATGAGAAAAAGGTTTTTAAACTTGCTTTAAATAAAGATGTCAAAGAAATTTATGTTCCTAATCTGTCAGGATGTGATAAATGTAATAATGGTTATCGTGGTCGCATTGCTATTCAAGAAGTATTAATGATTAATGATGAGATAAAGAATGCTTTAAATGAAGAAAGATTAGAAAAAGAAGACTTAAATAAATTAGTTTATACGTCTGATGTTATTACGATGCTTCAAGATGGGCTTCTAAAGGTTTTAGATGGTTCTACTTCTTTTGATGAAATCTATAGAATAATAGATGTTGATGATGATTTAGATAGTTATTGTAAAATTAGAAATATAAATAATGATAGTTTTAATGATGATGGAGAGGAAATATTATAAAAAAAATGTAACAATAAACTAGTTACATTTTTTTAATAATAATTTTAATCTATCTTTTTCTTCTTTAGAAATACGTAATGATTCTCTTATTTTCATGATTGTTTTATTATAAATAAATATATTAAGATTAGTATTTTCTAAAAAGTTTAAAAGTTTCTTTTTATTTAGAAAATAGCAATAACTTAATAACCAGGCTATTGCCATCATTACATAATAACTATTATTTTTATTTTTTGACACAAGATCAAAAATAGTATCTAAATATTTTTCATCAATATAATAATTAAGTAAAAATACATATGCAGCTCTAATTGTAAATTCATGATTAGAGTTAATATATTTTTTTAAATATGGTAAATAAGATGGAAGTTCTTCTTCTTTTAGTTTAAATCTATTTATAACCATATCACAAATAGCCCAATTATCAACTTTACTAATAAATTTAGTAAAATATTTAATTCTAGTATTATTATCTTTTATTTTAGCAATAACAAAGCCTAAAATCATAACTTCTTCATAATATTTAAAATTAACTAATTTATAGTAGTTATCTATATCTTTATAATTAATTTTTTTAGCTAATTTATCTAAGTATTTAGTTCTAACTCCTAATATTATATAATTAGTTTTTATAAGTTTTAATGAAAAATCACGATATTTATCTTCTTTATAACTTTTTAATTCTTCTATAAAGGTTTGATAAGTATTTTTAGTAATCATTTTCTTAGATTTTTCTCCATTGTAATAACTTTAACGTAGCTTATAACACTTGATATAATCATACCTATATTTAATATTAAGATTAAAATAGCAAATAAATTAAAGTCTGATAGTCCTCTTATTAGACTAGTAAGTTCATCTTCAGTCACAGCATTACGTGTTGAAAAATAGCTTAATGTTAGTATTAATGTTAACAAAAAATATAATAATGATATTATTCCTACTTTCCATTTTTTTAATCTAAAAAACTTATAAATACAAACAGCTTCTATCGCTAAAAAAAGAAAGATTAAAACTAAAAATATATAATTACCCATTTTACTACCTCCTTAATATAATTCTTTTGGTAAAATTTCTTCTAAAGCTTCTGTTATTATTTCACTGGATTCTTTTAATTTTTCTTCTTCATCTTTAGTTAATTTAATATTAATTATATCTTCTATCCCATTTTTACCTATAACAGCTGGTGTTGATAAATATACATCATAATAACTGTTGTAATTTGATATAGCATAAACTTTTTTTAAGTTCATAATTATGGCAAGAGTAAGTTCAACAAGACAGCTAGCTACTCCATCACTAGTATATCCTTTTGATTTTACAATAGTACTTCCCATTTTCTTAGTTTCTAAAGATAATTGTTCTTTTTCTTCTTCTGTTAGAAAACAACTAATATTTTGAAGTCCTATATTAGCATTGCTCCAAGCGACAAATTGACTATTACCATGTTCTCCTAAAACATAAACATTTATATCACTTGCTAATACTTCTATTTTTTTACTAATTAAAGATTTTAATCTAGCTGTATCTAACATAGTACCTGTACCTATTACTTTGTTATATGAATGGTCAGTATAATGTGCTACTAATTCAGTTATAACATCTAAAGGATTAGAAGCAACTAAATATATTCCTTTAAAATTAGTATCTCTTAGTTTACTTGTAATATCTACAATAATTTCATTAGTTTTATATAAATCATTTAATCTATCTTTATCACTTTGAGATATTCCAGCAGTTATAACTATAATATCAGCATTATTACAATCATCATATGTTCCAATTTTAATATTAATATTTTTATTTTTATAAACAAGTGATTGTTCTAGATCTAATATTTCTCCTTTTAAGTGATCAGTATTAATATCAATTAAACTAATATTTAGATCTAAATTTGATTCTAAGCATAGTTTTTTCAAATAACTAAGTCCTACATTGCCACAACCTATAATTACTATATTATTCATAAACTACTATCACCCTAGTTTTAGTTTATCATAAATTTAATATAATATAAAGAATGAAAAATAAAAATTAAATCTTCTGTTCTTTATATTTTTATTATATCAAATTAATTATATTATTAATAATCTTTATCATTTAAGGTAAATTATTAAAAAAATCATAATAAATTAATATCATGACTTTTTATTATTTATTATCCTAAAGCAATAGTAAATGGGTTATTCTTTGTGCCATCTCCAGATGTTATTATCACGTTAGATTTTAAATTCATGGATGGCTTAATACCGTTCTCAGAAGAATTAGGCTCATATAAAGCTATATCCCCCCATCCGCCTATACATTTATTATAAGTAGTATCCTTTGGGGTTAAAATCCAATAATCTACATTTTTTCTTCTTTATCAAACTGTCCTGACATTAATTCTCCATAGCGAAGTAAGCCTATTTTAGCATTAGTTGTAGTCGAAGTTAAATTACTCATATTAATATCTTTATATTTAGCTAGTTTATATGATGCACCATTTCCTACTGTTCCAAGATACCATGTTGTACTATCCTCTATCATATCATTATAATTACTATCTACATAACTTGTTAAATAATCTTCATTTAAAAATCTTCCAATCTTAATACTAGTTGAAAACATTAAAGAACCATATTTTAATTGTAGAAAAGTAGTAGTTCCAGCTTTTAAAGGTTTATCACTAACTATTTTTGTTAAATTTTCTGTTTCATGGCTTACTATTCTATATAAGTTGTTTACACCTGTCCCAAATCTTATATACTCACCACTATATCTAGTATTTAATTTTACGCTATTTAAATCAGTATCATTATCTCCACTTAAACGATAGGGATCTTCTGCACTTCCATTACCACTTGCTATTTTTACATCTGATCTTAAATTTATAGCTGGACGAACACCTATTTTACCTACTGGGTCAAAGTAATTTATACTACCATCATCTAACAAATAAAAAACATTTGAAGTATTGTATGGTGTTAAAGTCCACCACCAAAGGCTATTATTTAAATAACCTGTTGAAGAACTTGCTTCTTTGTAACTTGTTACATATTCATAATAATTTAATAATCCTACTGCATCCTCTACCATTGTTGTTTGAGCTGGCTTACTTGATGATGTTGTCTGTGTTGCATTCCATTTAGCATCCATTACAATAAATTTTTCAGGCTCTCTTAAATTTCCTAAAAAGCCATCTACTGTTGTATCATTTAGCCATGATTCCATATTACTTCCTTTAAAAGCTGCACCATTAGAATAATTATAATTAATTGAACTTATATTCCACTGGGTCACTAATTTAATTGTCTTAGCACTATTGTTGATACTAACTGCTCTCCATAATTTACCGCTATACCATATATAATTATTGGGATCTGTTCCTGTTATAAAGGTATCTATTCCATCATCATATGTTCCCCCATTATTTCCAACATTCTCTATTATGGTATCTGATGCTTTTATTACATATTCAGTAAATAAATGACCATCACTAGGTAGGCTTAAATCATTGTAATCAAGCCCTATTTGTACTCCTAAATTAATATTTATACTACTACTGGTTGAATTAACTACTTTTATCTTATATAATTTCTTATCTCCATTACTTCCAGCTTTTGAGAAGACTTCTCCTTTTTCTGTTGGAGGAATATCAGTACCTTCTTCTACAATGTATCCAGCATCTACTCCTGAAGGTAAGTCCCCTATATAATAAAAGTTTAATCTAGCATCTCTAGTATTTGTATTATTTAAATTAATTGTATAAGTAGCATTACTATTTCCTGGTACTGTTATTATATTTGTTTCATTATTATTTACTTTTAATTCATACTCTAATGTTCCGGTAATAATACTTATCGCTCTATTCTTTTCTTTATTTACTGTAAACATTGCATAGGAAAAATAACTGCCTAATAGTATTAAACAAAAGATAATTACTCCCATAATATAGATCTTTGATACATCAGTTTTCATTAACTTCTTTATTTTATACTTCATTTAACTTCTATCCTTTCTTTATTTTACTACACTAAAAAGAACAGAATATATCTATCCTGCTCTTATTTCATAGTAAAAGAAAGGTACTAGATTATATCTAAATGACCCCCCCCCCAGGTAACTATTTGTAAACGGGTGCTAGTATAATTTTGGTACACCTT
>CAMMBL010000008.1 GCA_946494015.1 uncultured Mycoplasmatota bacterium
TATTTTTATAAAATAAAACTCACACGAGGTGTGAGTAATTCTCTCAATGGAGCGTTTACTAAAGGGGTTACGCACACTTTAGTAAAAAGTTCATTCGTATTTGATGTATTAATTATACCGTATATATTTTTTTATTACAACAACATTTTTAAGTATTTGAATTATCATCTTTAAGTTTTTTTACTAAAGACGGTCCTTGTTTATCCATGTTAGCTTGTTTTGTAAGTGTTCCATTAAAACATAGTTCTTTAGCTCTATCATTATATAATCCTTCAACAATTTCAGTTAATTCCCATCCATATTTATCTATTATTGGTTGGAACATAGGTAATTTATAATCTGCCAAAGTAATTAGTGGTTTTGTAGTTTCTAAAAATTTCATAGAAGCTTCCACCATTCTTGTCCCTAAATGTTGACCTCTACATTGATCTGACACATATAAAGTACAAATCTTCTTTTCTTCTTCATCTTTCTTTAAGCATGACATTGCCAATATAGTGTTATCATCTTCATTTGATCTTGCAAACAAAATCTCGCCACTTGGTGTAAAAATTCTAGGTAGTTGTTTATGAAAATACCATTCTTTATGATTTGGATAATCTTCACAAATAAAATCAGTTATATCATAAATTCTTTTAGCTAAATTTGCAAATTCTTCATTACTTATTTTTCCAATATAACTTTTTAAACTTTCAATATGAACCATAAAACCAAGCCTCTTTCACAATATGTTGTTTATTCTAATACTTTCTTGTTATTTTGACAATAATAAACATATAGACTATTAGTTAATCCATCAATTCTATTCTTATACCTAATACACCATATCGTTCCTGTTTTTCTTTAGTATAAAATTGTTCTAGTACTTTAATTAATTCTTCTTTTGTCATTGATTTGTCAGACAAAATAGAAATATCGAAATCTTTAAACATATCTTTAAAAGAATTATATCTTAATAAACCTGTAACTTTTGCATTAAAAGATTCTGATAATTCAGGCTCTTTTAAAAATTTAATTGTATCTCCTAATTTTATATTTTGTCTTTTTTCATCATATAATCTTATTTCAATTCTTTTTGTACCATTCAATATAAAATTGTAATATTCTGGTTGTAATTTCATTTCATGAGTCATTTTATTTTCTCCTTCTTTCTATACCTCTTTGTAAAATCAATTGTTTCTGTTTAGTTGGATTTTTACACAAATTTCCATCTAAACTAAATGCTTCATCCCATTCTCTAATAACATCATATAAAGGATTACTTTCATAAATATAGGAATAATATTGTGGTAGATTAATATTAGGATCAATTTTTCGCATATCTCTTAATGTAAGATATTCTTCAAATTCAGTTACGTCATATAATTTTAAAGCACAACATCTTTGAAAGTCTTTTCCATAATAATCAACGATTTCATGACCATCTGGTCTCACATCATAACCGGTAGATTTTAAAATTTGTGTAGTATTACCCTTTAAAATTTCTGAAACTTTCATGTATCCAATTAGAGCTTTATCTTCTTTTGCAGAATAAACATAAATTTTTTTATCTAAATCTTGGTCCTTTAATGGTGATTTTCTAAACTCATATCCTTTGGTTTCATCAAATATTTGTCGTGCATAGTAAGTCATAATAGACATAACTATAATTCTGTTTCTTCGCGTTTTTTCCATGCAAATTCCCCCTCAATCGAGTTTTATTATACCATAACATTAATTTAATAACAATGTTTTTTGATTTTGACTTTGATTTTAGATAAATTAACGATTAATCGCGATACTTTTTATTAGATCTACCAAGTACCCAGTCAATAGAATAGTTAGTAGATTTGCATAATTCAACTAAAAATGGACTTAATATTAAATATTTTTCGTTTTCATAATTACTAATAGCAGAAGAAGATGTATTAAACTTACTTGCTAGTTCTCTCATAGTTAGTTTGAGTGATTTTCTTATTTCCTTAATTCTGCTTGCTACTACATGAATATCAATATTACAATTAGATTTGATATGTGTTCTATTATTTGAAATGCCTAACATATAATCAATATTTACCTCAAAATAGTTTGCTAATTGAAATATTCTTTTAGTTGGAATAGATAGCTTTCCATTTTCCCATTCTGAATAAACCGATTCCACCACACCAATGTCTTTTGCTACTTGTTTTTTCAATAAGTTCTTTTCGTCTCTTAAATCTTCTAACCTTTGATTCATTATTTTCACCTATCCTCAATAAAAATAATGACATTAAATTCGGCTATTTTTAATTTTCTTCGGTGTATATGAGCAAAAATATGATATAATCATTATGACAACAATAGATAGTACATTAAGTATAAAGAAGTAAATGAAGTGAAAATAAAAAAAAGAAACTATTTCTTGCGAATAATAATTTCTATATCATGTGTCTTACAAATTTTTAAAAGTGTAGCAAGACTAACATTAATTGTTCCATATTCATAACCTTCAATAGTCTTTCTACTACGGTGTATAGATTTTGCAAAATCATTTTGAGTTAATTCTGTCCATTCACGAATGAATTTAATGATTTCTTTTGGTTTATAATCAGTCGCCTTAAGTTGCATATCTACACACCTCCAATTCTTTGTTTAAAATCATAAGTCAATGATATACTAAAAATATTTTTTTGGTTTGAAATTCCTATTAGTACTAGGAATAGGGTTTGCAGAATTGGAAAAATTATTCACAAAAACAAAAGGTGGTCTATATGAAAAAGAAAAAATGAAATACTATCTAATGAAGTAATAATAGATAAACTATTTACTATACAATTCATTCATTTAAGAGATAGTACTTTAACTTTTGCTAATTTCTATGATAATCAATGTAAAATCATTAGAGAACAATATGATGTGTTAATTGATAATGAGCCTTGTAAATTATTTCGTAAATCTCATAGGGAATGGGAAAATGAGAAACTACAACTTGAGAAAAAATATGATGATACATTTAGAAAATATCTTGAAGAATGTAAATCTTTAGAAGAATTGATGAGCATACAATATGAATAAAACTAATAATAATATTTTTCTCGATGAAGATACAGTCATTTCATATAATGTCATAGAAGAAAACGAAATAATTAATTTTATCATTCTTACTAAAAACATAAAAACATTAAAAAAAATAATTCTTGATATTACTGATTTGCAGAAAAAATACGAACATAAAGTTTTTAATGTTTTTATATCTAGTAATTATGGAAATTTACAAAAGTTATAAATATTAAAATGCAAACAACTTGCTAGTACAGGAGTTGTTTTTTACTTCACAAAAAATCGAAAAAATGTTGCACCAATATTTTTTTGATCGCATATGCTTTTTTGGTAAAAAAACTCATTTTTATACCTAAAAAAAATACAACAGGATATGGGAATTGCACCAAAAAAAAACGAAAACCCTTATTTTATAAGGATTTTTCGCCGTTTTTTTGGTGCAAAAATTTTTCGGCACTTGCCGAAATAACCACAATTTGACACATTTGGTAATACACACCTTCGATTTTCCCTTATTTTATAAGTCTTTAGAGGTATTACCTTTTTATAAAAAAGTGTTTAAATTTCCATTTCTCGCTCATTTTCCAAATTCTCAAAAAAGTCTATATTTTTGGTGCAACTATTATATTTAAAGTACCCAGTTTCTAGGTTTTTATCAATGACTTTTATTGTATCTTTGTCATATAGATAAATTTCAAATTCGTTAATGTTAAGCTGCCTTTTTAGATAATCTAATACATAATATTGAGAAATAGTATCCACATGATTTTTATTAATATCTTCATTTGTTAATTTCATCATCTTTATTCTCCATATTTTCTTTATTATTTGGCTCATACGGAAGCAATAGATTTCCGTAATGATTTTCTATTGCTTTAGGTATAAAGTCCTCTAAAACTAGTTTTTCACTACCAAAATAACTTAATAACTGTGGTAGTAGATATTTAAAAAATTCATTCAATATATAACCCCCTTTTAAAATAAAAAATTGAGATAGTTTTATACCTCAATTTGTAAAATTGTAAATTTATTTTTATCAAATTTTGAACTTTTTTCATGTGGTATGATTTGCACAATATCGTTTGTATTAAATTCACTAATATCAAGTATTTCTCCTGTGATACTTGTTTCTTTGATATTATAGAAATTTCTCAAATTAGTAATATAGTCTTTTGTATTTTGCTCATTTTGAAAATTAGATAAAATTAGGTCTTGTTCATTTACATTAATTATCATATCAAAACAATCATTACGAAACATATAACCAATGTTTTCAATTTCATTCTTATTAAACACAATATTTACAATAGAAACTTTTTTGTTTTTATCAATAGTCATTTCTATTTCGTCGATATATTTGTTAATAATATATTGCTTTTGCTCTCTGGATAATTTAGACCATACATTATGTTTTTTTACATATTCGCCCTTTAATTTTAGTTTTTCAATTTCTTTTAGATTAAAGAATAACTTGGCATCTTCTTTAAAATCATTATTTTCTTTTATTTGCTTTAGTTCTTTAATTTTATTATTAGCAAATTCTAATTCTTGTTTTAATGAAGATAGCTCTTTACTAAAATCTTCAGCTTCGACAATTTCGTCAATAAATGCCTTTTTAATTTTTTTAATTTTTCTGTTTAAATCTTCACTTAATTTTTCATATTTTTTAATTTCTATATCAGTATCTTTCGTTAGTGATGATTTAAAAGTATTATCAATGATTAGGAAAAAGTCTAACATATCATTTAAAAATTTCATTAATTCTTTTTCAATTTTCTTTTCACTAATTCTTTTATTACAAGCATGACATTTATAATAGGTGTGCTTTGTACCATTTCTACTAGTACTAGACTCACCACCCATTATTTTATGACAATGTGGACATAATATTTTTTGCATGAAAATATAAGTTATTTTTCTCTTAAAGTTCTTAAGGTTTTTCTCTTTTCTCTTTTGTACCATGTCAAAAGATGTTTTATCAATAATTGCGGGTACAGCATTTTCAAAAAGTTGTATTTCTTCTTTTCCACGTTTTCCATATTCAACGGTTCCAATATAAAGTTTATTAGATAGTATTTTATCTACTGTGGTAGTAGGCCAACGTTTATTTAAAACATTTTCTTCTGTAAACTTTTTACATATAAAACAAACAGAAGAACCATCTAAATACATTCTAAATATTCTTCTAACAACATCAGCTTCCATTTCGTTAATATAAAGTTTTTTACTTTTTTCTTTCTTCATATAACCAAGTGGTGGTTTACCTGGTAAATGTCTACCACGTACATAATAGCACCAACTAAAAATATCGTAGATTTAATACACTATAAAGGTATGATAAGCAATAAGATAATTAACTTAAATTCAAAGTTATATAACGAAGATGATATTGGTTTTGAAATATATGTATCAGCTTTAAAATAAATTATTCTGTTTCGTTCTAAAAGTAGATACTAATATAAAACTATATATAAAAAAATATTATTATTTAAATTGAAATTAGCAGTTTAAGGTATGTTTTAAAATAACATATCTTTTTTGATGTTTAAAAAAGAAAGTGAGGAATGATAAATGAATTATGGAATATTTAGAAGTGAACCCATTATGACTTTAAATGATTTAGCGCAGATAGGTTCTCATAATAAACGTGAGAAAAAAGCTTATAAAAGCAATCCTAATATTAAACTAGAATTAACTAAAAATAATATAGAATTAGTACCTTTAAAAGAAAAATATGTGAAAGGATTTCATAATCTTACAAAAGAATATAGAAAACAACACGAAGAAAAACAAAAAACAGAACGTGATGATAGAAAAAGAAGTTATAGTGAAATGTTAAATAAATCTAGAAGTGTTGTTGCTGATGAATTACTTTTTACAGCTACAAATAAGTTTTTTAAAGATAAAGACAAAGATTTTATTTTGGAATGGGCAAATACCTGTATGGATTTTGTTTATAATGATTTAGGTTATACAAAAGAACAAATATTACATGCTACTCTACATTTAGATGAGGCAACACCACATATTCATTGTGTTGTTGTACCTCTAATAAAAAAATTAGATAAAAGAACAAATACAGAAAGATATACCATTTCTAAAAAACAATATATTAAAGATAAATTACACCTATCACAACTACAAGATATTTATAATGTTAGATTAAGAGAAAAAGGCTATGATCTAGAACGAGGCATCAAAGGTAGTAATGCTAAACATCAAAAAGTACGAGAATTTAAGAAAACAACTAGATATTATGAGAATAAAGTTGAAACTATCAATAAAAGACTAGATATTGCTATGACTGATTTTGAAGAAAAAATGAAAACTACTAAAAATACTATTATTGATAAAGAATATATAAAGGTACGAAAAGATACTTTTGATAGTATGCAAAATGTAATTAAGGAAACTAAAAAGGCAATAGAATTTCAGCCTAAATTAGAATCTCTATTTAATGAAGTTGATACTTATACTAAAAGTCATCAAACATTAGAAAAAGAAAATCAAAATATGCAAAGAGAAATTAAATCTTTAAAAACTAGAAATCATAATCTAACAGAAGAAATTAACAATCTAAAATCCTATATTAAAGCTATTTTAAAGGCAATAAAACACTTTTTTAGAGAATTACTACAAATTGGTAATGATAAGACAAAAGAAGCCACTACGAGAGAAATAAAAGACTATTACGATAATAAAGATTTTGAAACAAATGATGTTTATGATATTTCAAAAGGTACAACAAAAGAGGATGAATTATTTGATTATGCTAATGTTCCTAGTTATTTAAAAACTAACAAAAAAACTCATAATGATAGAGATAAAGATGATTTTGAAATAAGTTTATAGCAAAGTATTTCAAAAATGTATGAGTTTTAGTATAATTATATATAGATGGAGGAATTACAATGAAGTTTTATATAGGTTCAGGAATGAAAAATTGCGAATTGGTTAATTACTATGCAAATTTATTAAAAGAAAATGGTTGGGAACAAACTTATGACTGGGTAAAAAATGTTAGTGATGATATATCTAGAGAAGATATGATAAAATATGCAAGTTTAGAATCACAAGGTATTGTTGATTCTGATGTTGTTGTTATACTACTACCAGCAGGAAGAGGAGCACATATTGAACTAGGAATGGCAATGGCACTAAATAAAGAAATATTTTTGTGTTCTGTTACGAATGAAGAGTTTAATATTGAAAATACTGTTGCTTTTTATGAATTATCAAAAGTTACCCAGTTAGTTGGAAATGCTGATGATAATGTAAAAAAAATACTTAAGTTACACTAGGAGATATTAGATGAAAAAAGTTGTAATTGCTGGTAGTGCTAAACTTCAAAAAGAAGTAAATAAATGGTTAAAAATTTTTGAAAGTCAAAACTGTGAAATATTAGATTATCCAAGAGCAATTGAAGAATCAGAATTTATGGAATTATACCCTGATATCCATACTGAATTTTTAGAAAATATTACTAAAACTGACATGTTGTTTTTAATGAATGAGGATAAGAATGGTATAGTTGGATATATTGGATATGAAGCCTATGCTGAATTGCTTTTTGGATTATCACAAAAGTTAATTTATAACAAAAATATTGAATTAGTAATTTTCAAAACCCCTAGTCAAAATGTTGGATGCTATGAAGAAATTGATTTATGGCTAAAACTTGGATGGATAAAATTATATGAAGGAGGAAAATAATGAATTTATTTGATTATAAGGATTTGATTGATGGAAAACCTATCCATATTGCAACAGTAAATAGTAGTAATAATCCTAATTTATCAGTTGCTTCTGATGTAAGAGTAATTAAAGAAGATGAAATAATAATATCAGTTAATGAAATGAATAATACTCAAAAGAATATTGAACATAACTCAAATGTAGTTATAACAGCTTTTAACGAAGAATGGATTGGATTGAGAATTTTTGGTAAAGGTCAATTTTATACTGATGGAGAATATTATAATTTTTGTAATAAAACATTTTTTTCAAATGGCGAAGTTACTCCTTTTGGTGCTACAAAGCCAAAAGGTGCTATTGTAGTAAAAGTAGAGAAAATTGAGGAATTTAAGTAGTAAACATAATTGGAGGTTAATTATGAGAGAAGTTAAAATAAATGGGATTTATAAGCATTTTAAAGGAGACTATTATATAGTTATTGATATTGCAAATCATTCAGAAACAAAAGAAAAATATGTTGTTTATAGAAGATTATATGGTGATGGCAGCTTATGGATTAGACCAATGGATATGTTTTTAAGTGAAGTAGATCATGAAAAGTATCCTAATGTGGAGCAAAAATATAGATTTGAATTACAAAATATAGAAAGTGTTGCAAAATAATATTTAGGAGGAATTATTTATATGAGAGAATTAAAAATTAAAGGTGTTTACAAGCATTATAAGGGAGATTTATATATTGTTGAAGATATAATTTACCATAGTGAAACATGTGAAAAAATGGTGGCTTATAGAGCTCTATATGGTGATAATAAATTATGGTGTAGACCTTATGATATGTTTATGGATGAAGTAAATAAAAATGGTCAAAAATATAGATTCGAATTACAAGATATAAAAAGTTTAAATGAAGAATAACTTAATGAAAAGCAGAAATCCAAAAGAAACTTCGTAACTAATGGATTTCTGTTTAAAACCTACTTTAAGACAAGTAGGTAACACACTACTAAGTCGGCAGAGCCAACTTAGATTACGTGTGCCAAAGGTGATCCTTTGGAAACCCAATTAAGCAACATATTACAAAGTTTCACAATGTAATATTGTTGCTCTTTTTATTTGTCTTACGACTTCATAAAAAGAAAAAAAGACTATCACTTTCATCAGCATAGCTGACAAAACGTGATAGCTTTTTTCTTATTCAAATAACCTAATTGCTAATCTTGCGAAAAGCAAAAGGTTATTTTCTTTTATGGTTGTATTTCTTTTCTAATAATCTTGCAGTATCTCTTTTGGCATTGTATATTGCTAGATAGGTAAATAATTCATACATAATCATTACTATAAAGAAACCAATTATAACGATAGGATTATGAGTTATATCTTCTTTCCAATATTCAACACCTTGTATGAATAAATATATTACCCCAAAGAATACAGTTGATAAAGTTGTAGTATCATCAAAGGATCTTTGTATCACCTTTGATTCTTCTGTATCAGCATTTAATCCCCTAACACTCCATTTTTTAATCACTAATAATACTAATACCATTAGAAATGGTGTAATAACCCAATATAATCTATAACCATAATCATTTTTAAGCATTAAAACCAATACTAGACTTACTACCATAAAAATATTTAATAATACAATTCCAATATTTCTAATTAAATTTTTATTTCTTTGCATTCCTGTTTCTCTCCTTTACTTTTAAACTTTGAATTAAATTTACAATTTCATTTGAAGTTGTTATTTGATAATTCGTATCTTCTATTGTATGTAGCAGTAATTCCTTTTCACTTTCTATTATGTTTTTGTTTAGGTTTTCTTCACACGACTTAACTAATTGTTTTAGATTCGTAATACTACCTAAAACATTGATTTCAGCTTCATTTAATTCATCTAAAGACATTTTATTATAGTAATCTTTAATAAAAGGATTTAAGGGACTAACTTCCATACCTAACCCTATTTTATACATCATTTCATTGTAATTTACATTGATATGCTGACTTATTTTTCTAAGCATCTTAGGATTAGGTGTTTCTATTTCCCCTGATTCTATTTTAGATAACTGAGCATTACTAATACTAGCAATTTTAGCAAGTTGTCTTTGGGAAAGGTTTGCTTTTTCCCTAGCTTCAGCAATAATTTCACCAATCTTTTTTTCTTGCATAATGAACACCTCTTGCACTAATAATAGCATATATGTTAATTAAAATCAACATTTTAAATAAAAATGTTTCAAAAAGTGTTGACAAGGTAGTAATTATTATGTATATTAGTAGTGTTAATTAAATTTAACATATTGTTTTAAAATGTTAATTGATTAAAAGAAAGGAGGAAATCTATGAATGAAGATTAAACATCTAGAAGTACCACAAAAGATTTGGGAAGATAAAAGAATCCCAAAGGAAACCAAGTATATTTACTCTTATCTTTATAGTAAAGGATTTGATAGAATTATCACTGATATAAATATAGGAGAAATACAACAGACCATTAAAATAAAAAATAAGGGTTTGAAAAAGAGTTTAGATATATTAGAACAATTAAAATACCTAGTATATCAAGAATATGCAACAGGAATGTACACAATTAAACTTAACTAAATTGCCAAAAAGCGTTAGTTAAGTAAGGTACAGTAAGATGAAAGGCTTATGTTAGTACCTATTCTAGTAATAGAATGAACTTCTTTGAAATAAGACATATTTCAAAGAACGATTAAAAAGAAATATATATGTGTTATTTCAAATAATATAATCCAATGGGGACAGGATTTAAAATGAAGTTCCATGTTTCGTAATGCCTTTTTTAAAGTAATTGCTTGTAGATGATACAAGTTTTTTTGTTGCCTAAATTTTTAAGGAAAGGAGAATGCCAATGAGATTATTAAATAAAGAAGATATATTAAAAAACAGAGTTGATACTATATCACAATATCATATTTTAGATTATTTAAAGAAAAACTTAAATATCAACGAATTTAAAATTTATCTTGTTAATCGAGATAACATCAAAGTTGTTGATAAAGAAAATAACCACTTATATTTTAACTATGATTCTTCTACTAAAGAAGTAAATTATCAAGATGAATTAAAGCAAAAAGAATACGATTATGAAATAGGATTATAAGTCTATGGGTTGCATTGTACTAGATGATTCCATAGTTAAAAGTAATTCTATCAATTCGACAGATAAACTTATGTATGGAGTTATTAAAGCACTAACTAATAGCATAGGTTATTGTTATGCAAGTAATGATTATATTTCAAAAAAAGTAAACCTATCTAAAAGAACAATTACAAAATCTATCAGTAATTTAAGAAAAGCAAATTATATAAGAGTTGAAACAATTAACTATCAAAGAAACATCTATCTAACAAATAATAAGTAGCACTATTCTTCTAAACCCTATGGAAGAATACTACTATACCCCATAGCACGATACTTCTACTAAATATATAAGAATAATAAATAAGTATAATAGATAATATTTTAATTATATTTAAATTTATTTTAAGTAATTTAAATAACTAAAAAATCTGAATGAAAGGAATTGATAAATGAATGAAGATATAAATTATAATGAAGTTTTAATATCAGGAATAATCAACGTTATTACTGATACTAATGGCAAATATATTAAATTTGGATTAACTACGAATAAATATACTTTAAATGAAAATAAGAAAGTCTACATTAGTTTAAATATTTCAAGAGAACTATTTGATACCTATCAAGACTTGTTTTTTAAAGGTAATAAGGTATTTGTTAAAGGTTATCTAAATTCATATATAGATCAAAATAAAAAGATACAAAGTTTCATTACAGTAGTTGATATATCTAATAATCCAAATGATATAACAAATGATAGAAAATCACCACATATTAAATATGATCCTGATAGTGTAATGGTTTGGAATGGCAAAAGATGTGAAGCTATTCCACCTACTAAAGAAGAACTTGCTGAAATGGAAGAATTATTAAAAGATTTTAAATAATAGAATTTGCAAAAATATTAGAAAGGAATTTGAGATTAGTTATGAAAAAAATAGAATTAAAAACCTAAAAAGAAAGGAGAATGCTTATTGTATAAAGTGATTGAAGAAAAAGATGCAAAAAATCTAACCCAAATAGAAATTGATAATATGATTGATGAATCTATTAACCTGTCAATTATATTTGATTTATTAAATTTAAACTTAATAAATGAAAAACAGTTTTATATACTAAAAGAAAAAATTAAATGTTTTTACTAAAATATCATGTAAATAAATTTTAAAATAAGATATAATGTTTATAGAACGAAGCAGTAGTTCAAAATGAAAATTGAAATAAAGAAAGTGAGGTATAAATGGCAAAAGTTGAGATTATAGCTGCTAATCTCAAAGATAAAAATAATAATATTACTATTGCAAATAAAAAGAAAAGAGTTTGCGCATATGGCAGAGTAAGTACAGATGATGAAGAACAAATTACAAGTTATAATTCACAAATAAAATATTATACTGAAAAAATCAAATCTAATCCTGATTGGGAATTTGTAGGAATATATGCTGATGAGGGTATTAGTGGAACTCAAGTTAAAAATAGATGTGAGTTCCAACGAATGATAGATGATGCCTTAAATGGCAAAATAGATATTATAATGACAAAATCTATTTCAAGATTTGCTAGAAATGTTGTAGATACTTTAAAAACTATTAGAGAACTACGAGATAAAAAAGTTGATGTCTATTTTGAAAAAGAAAATATTCATACAATAGATTTAGATAGTGAAATGTTTTTAACTCTTTATAGTGCTTTTGCTCAAGCTGAAAGTGAATCCACTTCTCAAAATGTTAAACTAGGTTTAAAAGCTATGATGAAACGAGGAGAATATGTTGGAAGTCCTGATTGTTATGGCTATGATTGGAACAAAGAAACAAAACAATTAGAGATAAACGAAGAACAAGCAGAAGTTGTTAGAATGATTTTTAATTGGTATATTGAGGGATTAGGTTGTAGAAGAATTGCTAACAAACTTGAAGAGATGAATATTCCTAGTTATACAGGTGCTAGGTGGTCTACTTCTTCTATTAGCAATATGATTCATCAAGAAAAGTATGTTGGTGATTTATTACAAAATAAATCATATACAGTAAGTCCTATCACTCATAAATGTGTAAGAAATAAAGGTGAAAGAGAAAAATACTATGTTAAGGATCATCATACACCTATTATTTCAAGAGAAGTTTGGGACAAAGTACAAGAAATTTCAAAAAAGAGATATGAGGGTATAACTTTTAATAAGAATGATTATAAAAGCAGAGAAACAAGAAAATATGCTTTTAGTGGTAAAATTAAGTGTGCTTTTTGTGGAACTAATTTTTGTAGAAGACAAAGCTCTTATTCTAAAAAACACCCAACCTATAATTATTATTGGACTTGTTTTAAAAAGAGAGAACATTCTGATGCTTGTCCTGATTCAGTAGGTATTAGTGAAACAAAGTTAGAAGAAACTTTTGTTATGATTTATAATGACATTATCAAAAATAAGCATAAAACGAAACAAGTTTTAATTAAAGCAATCAAAGATGTTTTAAGTGATAATGATTATCAAGATAAATTAAATAACCTGCTGAAAGAAAAAGAAATCATTGAACAAAGACTATCAAAAATCATTGATATGGAGCTTGATGATGACATTGATAGAAAAGAAATGTTTATCCAAAAAGAACGTGAATTATTAAATCAATTAAATGATATTAAAAGTAAAATATCAGAATATGAGAAAATTCTTGATGAAAATAAAGGAGTATCTAAACAAATAAAAGAAATAGATGAATATTTTGATAACTACCCATCTACTTTAAAGAAATTTAATCGTGAGGCGTTTGAGAATATGATAGAATGTATTATTGTAGGTGATTATGATGAGGATGGTAATAAATTACCTAGAGTAGCAAGATTTGTTCTAAAAACAGGCAAAGAATACAAATTTGAAATATCAAAAAACTCTAGTAATGACAAAGGCAATAGTGATAAAAATAATGAGGTGTCATTATGTACTAGGAACGTGGCCTTTCTTTAAAGCACCTGTTAAACCGAATTTTGTTCTTTCAGATGTTCTTTCAATTTCTAGTTGAGCAAGAATAGTAAGCATTCTTATAAAAAATTTACCATTGGCATTACTAGTATTAATTTCTTCGGCCACACTTTCTAAATCACAATTATATTCTTCGAGAGTATTACAAATTACCTCTAAATCTTTGATAGAACGAGTAAGTCTATCTAGTTTGTAGACAATAATTTTATTGATTTTTCCATCTTTCATATCTTCCATCATTTCTTGGAACTTTGGTCTATTGGTATTTTTGGCAGATACTCCTTCTTCACGATAAACCTTATAAATTTCATAGCCTTTAAGTTCACATAATTGTCTTAATTTTTCTTCCTGTTCATCTAAGCTATGCCCAAACCTAGATTGATCTTCTGTACTTACTCTTGGATATAGTCCAGCTATAACTTTAGTCTTTTGTTTTTTCATTTATTTTTTACCAACTCCTTTGCACACGAAAAAACACAAGGGAGTAATTTTCCTTGTGTTTCAAACAATAACTAAAAATTATATAAAGACTAAGTCCTAATCATTATTAGGTAGAAATTTGTCTACCTTACTTAATTATAAAACTTGACAATCGAAAAGTCAGTAGGGAATTTTATAGGAATTTTAGTAGGAAAAATAGTCGAACTGAATTTTACAAAAATGTTTAAATTATTAAGCAAATGGTTAAAATAAACCATTAATTAAACTATTAAATAAAAATATACCCCCAAAAATTTTTTTAAATTTTATTTATAGAGTTTAGAATGGAAATGTATTTGGTTAAAGTAATGATGATATTATTATTTGGTAAATATATTTTATCTTCATTATTATAAAGCATAGCAAGTAATATCATATTATCTTTCTTTACAATAATTCGATGCGGTTCTTCTATACTGATATTGGTATTATCGATTTTGATAAGATGTCCCGACAAAAAATTAATTTCCAAATTTCCTGTACTAACTTTCATTTTAATTTTGTTTTTAATTTCACAAGGAAAAGGTAATTCTGTTATGACTGTTTTCATAAATATTCATCCCTCCTTTGAGCATGAAAAAAGTCCATAGTATCAAATACTATGAACTTTTCTTTATATAGAAATCGCCAAATGTGCGACTTTCAACCTCAATGGAGCGGATGAGGGAAATCGAATCCCCGTCACAGCCTTGGCAAGGCCATATTCTAACCACTAAACTACATCCGCAAATAGATACATATATATTGTATCATAAATTTCTAAAGTAGCAAGAAGTTTTTTTCATAAATTAAAATTTTCTTTATTTTTCTTATATTCTTTATAACTTATTAAACTTTTATAATATTCTAAAGGATTATCAATACCTAATTGTAATAAAATACTATAAGCAATATCGCTATTAATTTTAAAAAAACAACCATCATCTTTTAATAATTCTTCTATTAATTTAAATTTTTTTAACTCCTCTAAATTTTCTTTAGTATCAGCATTTTCCAAAGATTTTACTTTAAGCCTTACTATTTGCCTTAAATAGTCCATATAACCTCCTATTTACTACCTATATTTAAATCCATATTTTGTGATTTTTCTATATAATTTCTAGCTTTTCTTTTCGTTATTTCTTCAATACTACCATTTCTAAAAATAAAATTATAACCATCTAAATCATCAGGCATACCAAAAAGATAATCTAATTTATGTTTACGTAATTTTCCATAATTTATAACTTCTTCATACTTATAATTACCATTTTTATCTTTTTCTTTTATATAAATATATACAAAATGTTTTTGTTCTTCTTTACTAAACAACACTTTAATTAAATTATTAATATATGCAATAGATGAAACACTATTTAAATCTTCTTCTAATAATAAACTATTAATTAAAGAAAAATTATTTACTACTTTATCCTCTATACCTTCTAAATTTAAAACTTCAAAATTTTTACAATTAATAAGATTATTTATAATAGTATTTGTTCTATCTTCAAAATTAACATAATCTACTTTTGTAACTTTATCTAAAGAAAGTCCTAAATCATAAACATTAACCTTTTTAACTTCATCATCATCTATAACTAAAGCTCTAAGACCATTAGGCCTTAATCCCAACCTACTTCTTGTTAGATCATCTATATTATATTTATCTTGTTCTTCATTATTTATACTAGTTCCATCAGCATTAAACAAAAAACCATCAGATTTAAAATATACACTTCTGTGAATTCCTGTTTTACTAATAACACAAGGTATATTATGTTTAGTCAAAAAATAAGCATATAATTTAGCCCAAGAATTACAAGTCACTTCAATATTAGCCATATTAATCATATCTATAGGCATATCATAAATTCTTTTTAAAAAATCAAAACTTAAATTCTGTCCAAAAGCAATAAATTCTTCTGAATATTCCACTACTTCATTTAAATTATTATAAAGTTTTAAAGCAATTGAAATATCATTAGCATCTAATGGTAAATCCTTCTCAACTCTTTTAATAAACTTCTTACCAGGTTTAATATCACTAACAAAAGTTGTTCCAAAAATCTCTAAAGGTTTATCATAACCATAAGGTACCATTCTCTCACCTCTATTATCATTATACAAAAAAAAGAGAAAAAGAAAAAGAGCATAACGCTCTTAATATTCTATATTGGAGGGCCTAGTCGGATTTGAACCAACGATCAGGGAGTTGCAGTCCCACGCCTTACCACTTGGCTATAGACCCATAATATGCAATTACTAATTGCATATATAATTTTACACTATTGTTATTTTCTTGTCAATTATAATAAATATTACGCATTCTTTTTTTATTTAGAACTTAAAATATAATTAAAAAAATGTTACTTAATAATATCAAGTAACATTACAATAACCTTATCAATAATATGTTTTTTATTTAATTCCCTACTTTCTTTATTAACAGTCATTACTTCTTTATAAAATTTATTATTATCCTTATCATAAATACAAATATAAACTACATTATCACAGCCACTTGGATTATTAGGATCACTTTTATTAAGTTTACCAGTTATACCAATACCATAATTACTATTTGCAAACTTAGTAATAGCTTTACTCATCTCTATCGCTGTTTCCATACTATAAACCGTATACTTATCAATTACATCCTTAGGAACGCCCATTTTCACTTTATATTCATTAGAATAAGTAACAGCACTATACTTTAAAACTTCACTTGCTCCTTCCATATTAGTAATAGCATTAACTACACCACCACCTGTACAAGATTCCATTGTAGCAATAGTTTTTTGACCTAATTGTAAAATATGAATAATTTCCTTAAAATTCATTTAATATCCTCCTTATACAAATTATTTTTTCTAATAAAATTATAAACTTTTCTATCTAAATATCTTCTAGCCCTTTTATTATTATAAAACATTTTTCTAATTTTAGTAGAAGATATTTTATTTTCTTTAATATCAGTAATTATAATATTATTTTTAAAATCTTTATATTTTTCTAATAGATCATCTATATTATAATCTTCTCTTTTAATGATTAATAATTTATTATTAATTAAAATATCTAAATATTTTTGCCACTTATCAATATAACTTAAATTATCACTGCCACAAACAAAATATATTTCATCATTTCGATATTTATTTTTAAAATAATTTAATGTTTGATAAGTATAAACAACTCCTTCTTTTAATTCGTAATTACTAACTTCTAAATCTTTATAAGATTCACACATTAACTTTAACATTGCAAATCTTATATCATTACTTAAAAGATTATTTTTATACTTATATTTATAATTTGTTGGAACAAAAATAATTTTATCGACATAATGTTTCTTTATAAGTTTTAAAGCTATTTTTTTATGCATCTTATGAGGAGGATTAAAACTTCCTCCAAAAATTCCTATTTTTAATCCCATCTAAAAATCTTTCTTGCCCCTTAAAGTTTATCTAACTCAGCAATCATCTCTTTAAAACTTATTTCACTTGGCAGCCTTAAATCACTTCTTGGAGATAAACTAACACCACCGACTTTAATTCCATCAGGAATAGCATTTCTTTTATATTGAGCTTTATAAAAACGTTCTATAAATACTTTTAACCATTTCTTTATTTCAACATTTGTAAAAACTTCTTTAAAAGTTAATTGAGCAATAAAATATATTTTCTTAAAAGTTGCCCCATATCTTAATAAATGATATAAAAAGAAATCATGTAATGCATAAGGACCTATACTAGACTCTGTTTTTTGAATAATATTATCAAACTCATCTTTTGGTAATAACTCTGGAGAAATAGGAGTATCTAAAATATCTTCTAAAATTTTTTTTCTTTTATCTATACTATTATCTTTGCAATATGTAACTAAATGCCTTACTAAAGTCTTAGGTATAGATGAATTAACAGAATACATACTCATATGATCTCCATTATAAGTACAAAAACCTAAAGCTAGTTCAGATAAATCTCCTGTTCCAATAACAATACCTCCAACCATATTAGCGATATCCATAAGTATTTGTGTTCTTTCTCTTGCTTGAATATTTTCATAAGTAATACCTCTATCATTTTCATCTAAACCTATATCTTTCATATGAATAAGACAAGCATTAGAAATATCTATCTCTTTTAAAGTCACCCCATATTCTAAAGCTAACATAAGAGCATTTTTATATGTTCTATTACTAGTACCAAACCCAGGCATCGTTACACATATTATATCTTTATTATCACGATTTAATTTTCTAAAAGCTCTAATTATAACTAGAAAAGCAAGCGTTGAATCAATTCCACCAGAAATACCAATAACACATTTGGTATTATTAAGATAAATTAATCTTCTAACCAAAGCACTACTTTGTATTTCTAATATTTCTTCAAGCTGTTTATTCTTATCAGTAGAAGGAACAAAAGGATACATCTTATAGGTTCTATCTAATTTCTTTACTCTATCACTTATATCAACTTCTACTATTTTATAATCACTATCATAAAAACTACTAGTATAACTACTATTTCGCCTTCTTTCATTAAATAATTTAAAAGCATCTATATCTTTATATAACAAATTACTATCTAATTCAAAACGCTTATTTTCTTTTAGTAATTTACCATTTTCATATATATAACAAGCTCCTCCAAATAATAAATCAGAAGTAGATTCCATAATTCCACTAGAACAATAAATATAAGCAGAAATAGTCTTAGCTGATTGAATTGCTAATAAGTTTTTTCTATAATTATTTTTACCAACTAATTCATTACTACTGGATAAATTAAAAATAATAGTTGCCCCATTTAAACAATGATTATTACTAGGAGGATTAACAACCCATAAATCTTCACATATTTCAATAGAAAAAGTAAAAGCATAATTACTTTTATCTTTAAATAAAATCTTAGGCGAAATTAAAACTTTTCTATCTAATAATTTAACTTCATTAGTTCTTAAATCTATACTTGATGAAAACCATCTTTTTTCATAAAATTCTGAATAATTTGGAAGATGAGTTTTAGGTACTATTCCAAGAATATCTCCCTTTGAAATAACAACAGCACAATTTAATAATTTATTATCACATCTAACAGGCATTCCTATAATAGAAATAATATCTAATTCTTTAGTTTCACCTAAAATAATATCTAAGCCTTTATAAGATTGTTCAATTAATTCATCTTGTAAAAATAAATCAGCCGAAGTATATCCAGTAAGAGCAAGTTCAGGTGTTATAACAATAGAAACTTCAAATTTATAAGCCTCTTTAATCATTTTAGATATTTCTATAGCATTTTGAACTGGATTTCCTAATACTAAATTATTAACAATTGTTCCTACTCTAATAAAACCATATTCTTTCATATATACCTCCCTTTATAGTTTGCTATTTTTTTTGATTTTTACTAATAAAAAAACTCCAGCTTAACTGAAGTATTTCAACTATCTATAATTCTTTATTATTATATATCTTAACTGAAATATAATAAGATATAACCATAATTATAACTATTAATACTATTAAAAGTAATGTAATCATTCCTAAACTTAAATTATTTAAACTATTTATTAAATTCATTAATTCTATATTATTAAAGATATCTAAACTAGTAATCATTCCTATTATTAGAGCAAGTATAACTATACAAAGGAAAAGCATTATTCTTCCCTTACTTGATCCAAATTTATAATAAAAGGGAATTAGTAAGGAAATTACTAAACATATTCCAAAGAAAACTCCTATTATGCTTGCAAAAAGAGATTCAAACGTCGTATTTTCTATAAAGTTTGGAATAATAAAAGATGCAAGTATACCTAATATTAAAACACTAAGTGATGTAGCATTAAACAATATATATTTAGATTTAACTATTTCTTTTCTACTAAGAGGTAAGCTATTACAATAAGAGTCCCATTTATTAAATTCATCATAATTAAAAGTAGTTATAAGAATCATAATCATATAAAAAGGAATTAAGAAAAGAATAAATGTTGCATCATTATTAATAATTGAAAATATAATAAAGAAAACTAGTACTAATAATAATGTTTTCATTTGATTTTTTAAAACACATAAATCTTTAATAATTAAACCTTTCATTATTTTTCTCCTTTCACTATTAATAACATAATATCTTCTAATGTCACCTTATCTATAACTAAATTAGAGTTAATTTTCTTAACACTTTTTCTATCATTAACTAATACTTCATAGTTATATTTATTTTTTAGGTAAGATATTATATTATCTTTAGATATTTTCTTAAAGTCATTATCACTACATTTAACAATACCATAATTATCTAAGATCTCATCTTTTTCTTTATCAAAGACTAATTTACCATTATCTATAAAGATTATATAATCAGCGATAGATTCAATGTCACTAGTTATATGAGATGAAAACAAAATACTATTTTCTCCATTTTCGATAAAGTCTAGAAAAATATCTAATATTTCTTTTCTAACAATAGGATCTAATCCACTAGTGGGTTCATCTAAGATTAAGAGTTTAGGATGATGAGATAAAGCAGTAATTATCTCTAACTTTTTCTTCATACCTTTAGATAAGTTTTTTATTAACATATTTTCATTTAAGGAAAAGTCTTTTAAGTATTCAAAAAATAACTGTTCATCCCAAGATTTATAAATATTTTTCATAATAGAGTTAATATCTTTTACTTTAATAACTTCTGGAAAGAACGAGTCATCTAAGACTACACCAATATCTTCTTTTACTTTATTATTTAGTTTCTGATTAAATATTAAGATATCACCTTTATCTTTTTTAATTAAGCCTAATAGTAGTTTAATTAAAGTTGTCTTACCCGCTCCATTTTCTCCTATTAGACCAATGATACTTCCTTTTTTTATTTCAAGAGTAATATTATCTAGTTTAAAATTATCATAAATTTTAGTTAAATTATTAACTTTTATTATATTATCCATTATTATCCTCCCGTAAAGCCTTAAGTATCTCTAAAACTTCTTCATAACTAATATGATAAGTATTAGCGATAGTTAAAGCTGCTTCTAAGTTTTCTTCTATTTTCTTTAGTATTTCTTCTTTTAAATAGTTTTCACTTTTATTTTTAACAAAGTATCCTTTAGTAGCGACAGCTTCAATAAAACCATCTTTTTCTAATTCTTCATAAGCTCTTTTCGTAGTAATATTACTAATTCTTAAGTCTTTGGCAAGGGTTCTAATAGAAGGTAAGGCCTCTCCTCCTACTAAGTTACCATTAAGTATTTCTCTTTTAATATTATCAACTATCTGCTGGTATATTGGAGTATCACTACTATTACTGATAATTATCTGCATTTAATCACCTCTTTGTATATATACAGTATATACAGTTATTGCATGCTTGTCAATATAAAAAGATACTATTTTGTTGAAACAGTATCTTTAACATAATTTTCTATAATATATTTTAAGTCTTCTATTGCTTTATCAATATTAAATGTCCCATTACCTACAGGATAATAGACAGGAAATACTTTATATATCTTAGAACCTATTTCTTTTTCAAAGTATTGTTTACGACACTCACCTACTGATATTTTCTTATTTAAAATAATTGATGAGACCTGATTACCAAAAGTAATTATTATTTTTGGTTTAACGATATCTATTTCTTGTTCTAAAAGTCCAAGATAACTTTTTAAAACTTCATCTTTTAGAGGTCTTGCATCTACCTGAGTACACTTACCTAAGTTTGTTATGAAGTAGTTATTTCTTTTAACTTCGTCATAGACTTTTTTAGCGAAATAATAATCCCAGTCTTTAGGTTTCTTTTCATTTATTTCATCTAATAGATTTTTATCAAAAAGGTTGATAGCTGTAAATAACTTCCAGATGTTTTTAGTACCAAGCCATGGAGCCTTTAAGCCTTTCCAGGTTTTAGGACTAGCAATATTTCTTCCTGTTGGATTCATAAAAACAAATAAAATATCTGGATTATTAGATTCTCCTCCATTATAGATAGAATCAAGTGTCTTATCACCATATTTATTTTGTAGTTTATCATATTCTTTATATAGTTTTTTAAATTTATCTTCCATAATTACCTTTACTATAACTTTCTTCTAATGGTAGTAACTTTTGTTTTTCTAAAGTATTTTTATAAGTATCTAATAACTGTTGATAAGTTGAATCTTCTTCCTTATTATAAAATCCTAATAGTAATGATGATAAGTCAACAGATAATGACTTGTTTTCATTATAAACCTGCAAAAGCTTATCAAATTTTTCATCTCTATTTTTTCCTTCATATTTTTTTAAATCCCATAATGCTTCATTACTTTTGTCTAAACATCCGAAAATAACATTTAGCCTATTCTTATCAATAAATTCAAGTATCTCTTCATTACTAGAAAAAGTTTTACAAGAAAAATCAAATAACGCTCCATCCATTATATAATCAAATAATTCAAAACAAGCTTTATATTCATCATAAACTCTTGATGGGAATAATCTTTCATCTTTATAAATATAATCTTCTAAATCATAACCTGCTTCTTTTAACTCATCTCTAAATTCATTAGATGCAAAAATCTTTGAACATATAGATTCAAGAAAGCCATCAGCCATTCTTTTTCCATATGTATATTGTGCCTTTAAACCGTCATCATCATAATAACAATTAAAGTAATATGTAGTTGTTCTTTTTGCAACAGGATATATATTATTTTGATTTATAAAACAAGGAGCAGGTTCTGTTATAACATGACCTAATTCATGAGTTAGAATAGTTATTAATTTTTTATAGTTACTATCATTTATATAATCTACTCTATGTATAACATTACATTTTTCATCATAGTCAGTTGTTGTTGCAGCAAATATTTTATTTTCTCCAGTAAATTCTGTATCACTACTATCAATTTTATTAAAAACTGTGTTACAAACATTTATTATACCTGATATAGGGATTTTCCCATTACTTTCTCTAATATATCCTTTACATATTGCTTTCACTATAGGTTTTAATTCTAAAGAAACATTATTAGAATTTTCTATTAACTCATCTACTTCTTTTAATACTTCATTCATAAACAACTCTCACTTTCTTTTAGTTTATTCTATCATAAAAAGAAGCCTATTTCCTAGACTTCTCATATTTTTTCATAAACTTTTTATATAGTTCGTCACATTTATTAACATCCATCTCAGGTGTATCTTTTAAGGGATTAGGAATATTAAGTTTTTGATACTTTTCAAAACCTAGATGATGAAATGGTAGAAATTCTATTTTTTCAATATTTTTTATTTTCTTTAGATATTCTACTAGTCCATCTAAATATTCATCATTATCCATAATACCTGGAACAATTACTTGTCTAATCCAAACTGGTTTACCACTTTTATTTAATTCTTCAATAAACTTTTCAGATTCATCAATATCCCTACCTGTTAAGTCTTTATAACCTTCTTTAGTTACATGTTTAATATCTAAAATAACAAGATCAATTAATTCTAATATTTCTTTATACTTACCAATACCAACACCAGCGGTATCTAAAGCGATATGAATACCTTCTTTTTTTAGTTTCTTACAAATATCTAATAAGAAATTAATTTGTAAAAGAGGCTCACCTCCAGAGAAAGTTACACCACCATTATTTCTTTTAAAATAAGGTTTATTACGAAGAATTTTTTTAACTAGTTCATCTGTATCATAGTTTACTTCGTTCATCGCCCATGTTTCAGGGTTATGACAATATTTACATCTTAGAGTACAGCCATCTAGAAAGATTACAGTTCTAATACCTGGTCCATCGACAAGACCAAAGGTTTCAATTGAATCTATACTACCTTTCATTTACATCTTCTCATGGAAAGTTCTTGATATAACTTCTTCTTGTTGTTTTCTTGTTAGACGATTAAATCTAACAGCATAACCTGATACTCTAATTGTTAATAATGGATATTTATCTGGATTATTCATAGCATCTATTAACATTTCTCTTTGTAAAACATTAACGTTTAAGTGATGTGCCCCTTGTACAAAGTAACCATCAAGTAGGCTTACTAAGTTATCAATTTGTTCATCTTTACTATGTCCTAGGGATGATGGAACAATTGAGAAGGTATTAGAGATACCATCACGACAACAATCAGCATAGTTAAGTTTTGCAACTGAATTTAAAGATGCAATAGCACCACTTGAATCCCTACCGTGCATTGGGTTTGCCCCTGGTGCGAATGGTTCACCGGCTTTTCTACCATCTGGAGTAGAACCTGTCTTACTACCATAAACAACATTTGATGTAATTGTTAATACTGATAAAGTTGGTGTTGCATTACGATAACATTTATGACGAGATAACTCTTTATACATCTTTTCAAGGATTTCTTTAGCAATGTTATCTACTCTATCATCATCATTACCGTATTTTGGATAATCTCCTTCTACTTCAAAGTCAATAGCAATACCATCTTCATTTCTAATAGGTTTTACTTTAGCATACTTAATGGCAGAAAGTGAGTCTGTTGCAACTGATAGTCCGGCAACACCATAAGCCATTAGACGATTTACATTAGTATCATGTAAAGCCATTTGTCCTGCTTCATAAGCATATTTATCATGCATATAGTGAATGATATTCATAGCATTAGAGTAAACTTCGGCAACTTTTTCTATCATCTTGAAGTAGGCATCTTTTACCTTATCATAATCAAGGACTTCATCAGTCATCTTAGGAAAGCCTTCAACAACTAAGTCACCTTTAACTTCATCTACACCACCGTTAATAGCATAAAGAAGGGCTTTAGCAAGATTACAACGTGCTCCAAAGAATTGCATATCTTTTCCTTCACGCATCGCTGATACACAACAAGCGATAGCATAGTCATCACCATAAACTGGACGCATTACATCATCATTTTCATATTGGATAGCATCTGTTTCAATACTCATCTTAGCACAATATTTCTTGAAGTTTTCAGGTAAATCCTGAGCCCATAATACAGTCATATTTGGTTCAGGGGCAGTATCTAGATTAGTTAGGGTATGTAGAATACGATAACTTGTCTTAGTTACCATACTTTTTCCTTCATTAGTAACACCACCAATAGATGCCGTTACCCAAGTTGGGTCCCCTGAGAATAATTCATCATATTCTGGAGTTCTCAAGTGTCTAACTAATCTTAATTTAATAACAAACTGGTCAATAATCTCTTGAATTTCTTTTTCAGTTATTACTCCCTCATTTAAATCTCTTTCAAAATAAATATCAAAGAAAGCATCAACTCTACCTAAACTCATAGCCGCACCATTATTTTCTTTTACAGATGCTAAATAACCAAAGTAAGTCCATTGTACTGCTTCCTTACTATTTTTAGCAGGCCTTGAGATATCAAAACCATAATCTTTAGCCATTTTCTTAATCTCATCTAAAGCTCTATATTGCATAGATACTTCTTCTCTTAATTGGATTAAGTCATTAGTCATTGGTCCTAATAGTTTATTATCCCACTCATCTTTCTTTTGTTCCATTAAATAGTCAATACCATATAAAGCGACACGTCTATAGTCCCCTATTATTCTACCTCTACCATAAGCATCAGGTAGTCCTGTTAATAGTCCAACATGTCTTGCTTTTCTAATCTCAGGTGTATAAGCATCAAAAACACCTTGATTATGAGTTTTACGGTAAAGATTAAAATATTTATCAACTTCAGGATTTAATTTGTAATGATAAGCATCTAATTCTTGATAAACCATTCTAATTCCACCATATGGATTAACTATTCTTTTAAGTGGAGCATCTGTTTGAAGTCCTACAATTACATCATCATCTTTACTGATATAACCTGGCTTAAAAGCATTAATACCTGACATATGGTCTACATCAATATCAAGAACGTGTTTCTTTAATTCTTCTTTTAATAAGTCACTACATTTTCCCCAAACTCTATCAGTTTTCTCTGTAGTTCCTTCTAGGAAACTTTCATCTCCATCATATCCTTTATAATTAGTTTTAATAAAGTCACTAACATTTATTTCTTTAGTCCAGACTCCTTCTTTGAAGCCTTTCCATTCTTCTCTCATTTTCATACCTCCTTACATTTTTATTATACCATTAAATGTAAAGTTTCATTAAAAAAAATACTATTCTTGACAGTATTTTTTAAGCATATATACTTGTAATAATAATAGTAAATATTAATGCTATTAAAAATAACACTAAACTACTTATCCATACTTTCTTCTGTTTCTTTTTATAACCTAAGATAAATAAAGCGATTAAAGCGATATAAAGAATCGCAAACAAAACAATCATTCCAATTCTCATTAATAACACCTTCTATTCTATAAGTATTATATCAATGTTTTTAGGAAGATACAATTAATAAAAAGAAAAAGGACATATAATATGTCCAAACTAAAATCTAATTTTTTTATAAATTTTCGCTGTTTCTTCATTTTTCAAAATAGCCTTTTCATCTATTGAAATAACATCACAAGCAAGATCTCTATAAGATGCAAATTCAGTTTGTAATTTTTTCTTTTCTTCTTTACCAATACACAAATTACTTTCTTTCGTAATTTTAATAGCCGATGTTGTAATATTTTTTAGTATATGGAAAACTTTATCGTCACAATCATCTTGCATAAAGAAATCATACATTGGATTTAAAAATATATTTCCTAAAGCATCATAAAACTCTATCATTTTTTCATTTTCAATTTGAGAATATTCTTTTAAAATAGCCTTTTTATCATTTCTTTTTAATTCTCTTTTTAAAAGATTATTACGTTTTTGATAAGCTACTTTAAGATCACTCATAATAGATGTACCTAAACATAACTCACTAAAAGTCAAATCATCAGCCATAGGCGATGCAAAATCATAATTATATTTTAATAAATTAACTATTAGAGGATCATTACTTTCTAAAAAAGATGACTTTTTTAATTTTCCATATAATGCTTCTGTTGTATAACCTAATCCTTTACTAACATTAAATACATAATCATCTAAATTACTACCTCTTTGTCTAATCAATTCTTGATCTCTACTTACAATTTCTTTTGATTTTTCTATATCAAGTTTATATTTTGATATTAATCTTCCATTTAATGCTTCACTAATCTCATCATCACTAAAAGCACTTTGATCATTATAAACCTTATAAAAAACAATTAATGATGTTGGTAAAACTTTTAAATTTTTAATATTACTTAGCATAATTTTCCCCCCTTTATAAGTTGCTATATTATACTATATTAATAGTAATATGTCAATTATTAAACCTTAATAAATAGCCATCAGGATCTTGAACTAAGAATTCTTTATCAAAATATATTTTACCATTAACATCATATTTACTTATCATTAACTCTTTAAAAAACTTTATATTTTTATTAACTAATTCTTTATAATAACTATCTATATCATTTATACTCATACTAATATTAATTCCTCTCCCAAAAGGATAAGTTAACTCCCCTGTATTCCAATTATCATTAATTTCTTCTATCATCAATTGATTACCTTCAAGTTCTAAAAATATAAACTTATCTTCTTTTCTTTCATATTTAATTTCAAAACCTAACAAAGTATAAAACTCTTTACTTTTTTCTATATTAGTAACACTTAATTCTGGTATTAATTTATTAAATTTCATTATCTTCCTACCTCTTTTTTTACTCATTTGGTAAAATCTTAACTACTTTCCCAAATTCTTCTAATTCATTATTTTCTCTATTATAAATTAATGCTCCATCATCAAACAGGGCATAAACTATTTTTTTTGTTTCATTCGCTGTTTTCTGTAATTTTTCTAAATATCTTTTATTATTAATTGAATGAACATCAATATAAAAAGGATCATCTAAAACTCCAAATCCATCATAAAAAGCAAAATACTTATAGTAATTATTTTTAGCTGTTATAAAATATCTTGTTAATTGTAATTCACAACCAGCACTCTCTCCTATTATTATTCCTTTAAAATATTTAATATCATATAAAATTTCTTTATCATGAACTATCTTTTTAAATAACATTTCCGGATTGCCACCTGGTAGTAATATTACATCTACACTCTTAATAATTTCCTTTAATTTTTCTTTTGATTGACTATAACAATCACAAACAATAATATTATTTTCTTTTATTCCTAAATCTAGTAATGGATTAATATATTTATTATATCTTCTTTCTCCTTTTTTAAAGTATTCATTCTTAAATTTATTAGAATCTATTTCCATAGGAAAAGCCCAAGGAAAAATAGCAGCAGTAAAATTAGGCTTTATTATTCCTTTTAATCTCTCTTTTAATAATGGATATGCATATTCTATTTTACTTAATAATACACTATACATCATAATCTCCTTTCTTTATATAATCTTTTCATTGTTTTAATATTTTCTTGTTGATTAGTACCTCTTTCTAAAAATAAATTTATTTGTTCTGCTAAACCATAAGAATTTATAAAATATTCATCAGCATTAGTCAAAATTGTTTTATACAAATTATTAAGCTTAGTTTCGCTTGTATTATCAAGAAATTTTATAATACTTTCTGATAATAAGCAATCTTTTTGTTTCCATTTAAGATTATATAAAATAAATAATTTTTTGTATACATCTACATCTTTTAAAAAATAATTATCAAAATCATTTGCCTTTTTTGTTCTAATATATGGGGTAGCTAAAAAACATATTCGTTTATCTGAAGTCAATTTAGCTAAATAATTCATTAAATACATTATCAATAATTGATGATTACTAGCAATTAATACTTCATTATCTTCATCAAACAAATTAAAGAAATTACTCCAAATAAAATCAATATCAATATTATAACCTTCATTATTAACATTTATCTTATATCCTGTATCTCTTTTCTTTGATATTAACAAATCAGATCCTTTAAATGTTTTAGAAAAACCTTTCATTTCTTTTTTTAAAAAGGTTGGACATATCTCCACATCATCATCAATTGTATTTAAAAGTTCTAAACATAAAACTTTTTCATAGAATACTTTACATACCGAATTACAACTATTACATACAATTTTATCTTTATCGTAATGATATAATTTAGCATTATTATTTATAGAATCTTCTAAAATATCAACTCTCCCACAATCACAAATTAATTTTTTCTTTAATTTAGGTTTTATTAAACCTTTTTGAACTAATTCTGAAATTTTATTTAACAAAACAACATCATTATCTTTATCAATAACTATTTTATCATAATTTATATAATTATTATCTAAATCTTTTTTTAAAATATCAACTTGATCATCTTTCTTTTCATAAGTATTCAAAGTGTTTATTCCTATAACATTTCTACACTGATAAGCATCTTTTAAAACATTACTAATTGTTGGCCCTATTAACATACCTACATTAGTTACTTTTTGAGGTTTAATAGGCAAAGTTGAAATTACCAAATTATCAATCATTTTCATTCATCATCCTTTCGCTAATTTTTTTAGAATATAATTTAAATTTATTATAAACTTCATAATCAGCATCAAATGTCACTTTATATATTTTATAATAAGATCGTTTAAATTTTTCTATATTGAAACTACTATGTTCCCTAGAACTAAAATTTATATTTAACTTATTACACAGATTCTCAACTTTATCTAAAAACCAAATATAATTATATATATAATAATTTAATTGTTTTAAATCTTTTTTATCAATATATTTTTTTAAGGTTTTATTTTTAAATATTTTTTTAATATTCAAGCCTAGACACTTTCCTTTTTTTATTATAATAAACTGTTTTAAACAAAGAAGTAACATATATATAGACTTTAAATTATTAATCTTAATTAATTTATTAAAGTTATCTACTGTCTTAATATCAGAAAATTTTTCTTCTTGTATTAAATATTTATCATAATATTTTTCTAAATTACTAAAAAATAATTCTTCACTTATTAATAAATCTTTAGTATTTAAAAGATCAACTAATTGATTTTTATTTTTGTGATTTAACATTTTAAAAGAATATTCCCATTCATTTGTTCCCATATAACTTAGTATATAATTTTTAAAACTAGAAAAACTTCTTGAGGAATTTTTTAATTTAAAAAAAACATCTTTATAATTATTCCTATAACTATAGTGATATTTATAATTATTACTAAATATAATATTACTTTTTTCTGAATAAATAGTATTATCTTCTTTAATTGTTTCCTTCAAATAAATCATCATTGTATGAATTTTATCTCTACCTTTATATCCCAAAACTTTATACATAATAGAAAATAATAATTCTTCAACTACAAAATCATTATTACAAGAATTATTAAGAGATAACATATTCAAGTCTATATCACTATTCCATCTTGTTAAATCTTTAGAATAACTACCATGAAAAAATATAATATAATCATCATTTAATATTGGTTTAAAATAATTAAAAATTTTTTTAATATATTTAATATTTACTTTTCTTTTCTTATCTTGTAATTTAACATAATTATTTAAATTAAATATTAATAATTCTTTATTATAAAGAGATTCTAATTTTTTTATTTTATTTTTATACTTCTTAGATAGATTTTTTTCAAATTTCATTAAGTTAGCAAATTTTGGATAGTCATAATTATATATAAAATTCATATTATTAATATACCTTTCATAATTTTTATTTTTTATTTATGAAATAATATCTGTTATTTTATATTAGATAATATGATATATCTAAGTTTTTTTTGCCAACAAAATTTCGAGTATTTTCTAATATATAAAATTTTTATAGGCTATATATAATAACCTATTTCTAAATTAAACATAAACTATATTGGAAAGGAGAATTGTTATGTTTGGAGAGTCTTGCAATAATAATACTCATCCACGTTGCCGTTTTTGCTATGTTCAAGGGCCAACAGGTCCTACTGGTCCTACAGGTCCTGCTGGGGGTCCTACTGGAACAACTGGTCCTACAGGATCAACTGGACCAACTGGTGCTACTGGTCCTACTGGAGCTACAGGAGCAACAGGTGCAACTGGAGCTACCGGAACAACAGGAGCAACACCTTCTATTACTATAGGTACTGTTACAACAGGAGCACCAGGAACCCCAGCTGCTGCTAGTATTACAGGAACCGCTCCTAACTTTATTTTAAGCTTAAGTATTCCTCAAGGTCCAACAGGACCTACAGGAGTTAGTGGCCCTACTGGTGTTAGCGGAGCAACTGGTCCAACTGGAGCTAGCGGTGCTACTGGTCCAACAGGTCCAACAGGAATTAGTGGCCCTA
>CAMMBL010000009.1 GCA_946494015.1 uncultured Mycoplasmatota bacterium
AAGATAATGAAGGCTTATCAAAAGATGGATTTAAATTTAGTTTAAAAAATAATGGTAAAGATGATTATGAATATACAATCTATTTAGATGATATCCCTTTAGAAGAAGGAGAAAATAGAATACCAGATAGTGCTTTAAGATATAGTTTAGATAAAAATGAAACAGTAGGAGTTGCAAAAGATTTAGAGAGTATGGGAGTAACCCCAAATAGAGTAGTAGATAGTGGGGAGATAGGAGCTAAAGAGGTAATAAACTACACTCTAAGACTATGGATAGATTATGATGCAACTAATGAAGAAGCCGGAGGAAAAGTTTTTAAAGGAAAACTAAGAGTAGAAGTAACAATGTTAGAAGGAGATCCTGTATCAGATACAATAGTAGATAATGTAGGGGAAAATGGAGGTACCTATGATGATGGAACAGATACCTTTATAACAGGAACAGATCCAAATAACTATGTCTGGTATAGTGGAAAGTTATGGAGAGCAGTGTCAGTTAATAATGAAGCAAAGACAACAAAATTAGTAACTCAGTGGAATATAAGTACCCTTGTTTATGATAGTGATAGTCAAACATTTGAAGGAAGTTATATGGAAGAATGGTTAAATGATACAACAGTAGATGGCTTTTTAGGAAATTTAAGAGAACCTGAAAAATTTATTGAAACCAATGCAAAGTGGGATGCAACAATGGATGCTACAGCTTTAGGTAGTATTCAAAGACCAAATGGGACAACAATAGTAGAAGATGCAGTAGGATTACTTAATATGTATGAGTATCAATCTAGTTATAAAGGTACTACTTATAAGAATGGTTATTTAAATAATGGGCTTCAATGGTGGACTTTAACTTTAAATTCTTCAACAAAAAATGTTCGTATTATAAATAATAGGGGAAATGTAGAAAACTTTCATCAAAGTAACGGACTAGGTATTCGTCCTTCAATAATTTTAAAATCTAATATTAGAACAGTAGACGGAACAGGTACTATTGATGATCCTTATCGATTAAAAGGAGATGCTGATACTGATTTAAATGGAGTAAAATTAAATACAAGATATAGTGGTGAATATATATCATTTGGTATTGGAGAAAACAACTCATATCGCATAGTAAGTCATGAAACAGAAGGATTAACTAAAATAACCAGTGCAGAACCACTAAAAGAAAGCAATCAATTTATTAAAGCGCAATTTTCCAACTCAAACTCTTATTATTCAAGTTCAATTCCAATAGGTGCATTCCTAAATTCAAAATATAATAATCAATACTTAAGCAATCTCTATTTTACAAGTGATCAATTAAATTCGATAGAGAATAATACTACCTGGTATCTTGGAACAGTAGGAAATGGTGAATCATATAAACTAGCAAAATACGAAGATACAAATATGAGTTATTTAACTTCGACTACAACAAATGCTAAAGTAGGGTTATTAAGGCTAGGAGAATTAATGGCAGGACAATTTAATAAGTATGGTAGTAACATAGAATATGTATTATTAACTCCTCACTCAGGCATTAGTATTCGTACTGTAGATAATGATAGTAGAACAATATATGATGCTCCTAGATATAGCTTTGGTGCTAAACCTTCAATGAATTTAAAGTCTAATGTAATAATAACAGGTGGAGAAGGAACAAAAAATAATCCATTTACAATTGAATTATCAAGTTAAAAAAGGTTAAGCAAGCTTTAAAACTTACTTAACCTTTTTTAAGTTATATTAATCATTTAAATAACCAGCTTCTTCTAAATGTTTCTTAATATTATCATTAGAAACAGCTCCAGCAATTCTATTGGCAATTTTTTCTTTACCATCTTTAAAAAACAAAACAGCTGGAGTTCCCGTAATATTAGTTAAATCATTAAACTTTTCTTCTTCATCCTCAGTTAAATTAGATAAATTAAGAGAATAAGCTTTAATATTATTAGTTTTTAATATAGCTTCAAATCTTGGTGAAAATTCCTCACAAAAATGGCATCCTGTTTGAATTACTTCAACTATAAAACTTTCATCATTATCTATCATACTCTCTAATTTACTATAATCTATCTCACTAATAGTATCATTACTACTACATCCCGTTAAAGTAATAGTAAATAAACATATTGCTAATATACTAAGTATTTTTTTCATTTTCTTAAACACCTCATTAACAATTATATCAATTCACTCCAATAAAAACAATAAACACTTTTCAAAAACAAAAAATTAAGATATACTTATTTTATAAAATAGGGGTGATATTAATGATATTAAGAAAGCCATATGCACTATTGATTAAATACTTTCAAAAAATACATTTAGTTTTACTTCTTTTAAGTGCTTATATTTTCTATAAAACTATTTCACTTAGAAACTTTGTTGCTGATTTCCTAGAAACAGAAAGTTACAATAGTTATTATGAACCAATAAGTGACTATATAAATGCCTTTGTTATTTTAGCAATTATTGCTATAGTAGTAATAACTATTAGTTTGATTGTACTTTTAATATATAAGAAAAAACCATGGAAAATTTATATAGTTCCAATAGCTGAATATATCTTTATGTTAGGAGTTTTATTATATATTGCTAATTTCTTTAATAAATATGATGATTATTCAGCGATTACCTCTATAATGGCTGGTAGAGATCTATTAACTATAGCATATATTATACAATATATAATCTTTATTATTTTTGGTATGCGCTTTTTGGGAATAGATCTTAAAAGATTTGGTTTTAAAGATGATGAAGAATACCTATCAATTAAAGAAGAAGATAGAGAAGAAGTTGAAATAAATTTTGAATTTGATAAAGATAAAATAACAAGAAATTTAAAAAAGCTCCTTCGTAATTTAAAATATATTTATTTTGAACATCGTTTAATATGTAATACTATTATTGTAATTGTAGTAGCAGTGGCCACTAGTTATACATATTACTATTTTGCTATTGTTAATAAAACATATCAAGAAGGTAATACTTTTACAGCTAATTATTATGATATAACTGTAAATAATAGTTATTTAACTAATAGAGATAGCACAGGAACTATTATTAATAAAGATTCTGATAATGATTATTTAGTATTAAATATAACTGTTAAAAATAATGTTATTAAAAGAAAAATTAATATTGATCGTTTTAGAATTATGAACAAAGATAATCAGTTTCTTCATACCTCAAGAGAATATGAGTATTTTAAAGATTTAGGATCTTCATATGATAAAAATAAAAATTTAGCTACAGGAGAAGAAATAACCTTTATTTTAGTTTATAAAGTATCAAAAAACTTACAACCAAATAAATACGTATTATATTATCATGATTTATCAAGCAATACTTTATTAAAAAAGATTAAGTTAAATGTAAAAGATGTTAGAAAATTAAAAACTGTAAGTGAAGCTAATCTAAATGAAGAAATGAAGTTTGAAGATAACACTACATTAACTTTCACCAGTGCCAAATTAACTACAAATACAACCTACGGAGCTTATAGTTGTAGTGGTAATACTTGTGGCCCTAAAGATGTTCCTCTAACAACTACGACAAGTAAAATATTAGAATTATCCTTTATTAGTAATAACTTTTCGGGACAAAGTTTTATTGACTTTTCTAAGATCCATGCTAAAATAGAATATGAGAATAATAAAGGGAAAAGCAAGAGTATAATAGCAACTTCTATAGTTGATGATTTTTATGGTAATTATGCTTATTTTAAAATCCCTAATGATATTAAAGAAAATGGGAACATAAATATAGTTTTTACATTTAGAGATAAACGTTACGTCTACCATTTAAAATAAGGAGATATTATTATGACAAAAGAAAAAATTATAAAAATAAGTTTAGTTATTTTAGCTGTTGTAGTAGTTTTGCTGTTAATTTGGTTTATATTTCTATATCCTAGACAAGTTTTCAATGCAAGAGAAAAAGAATTTGCTGAAGCTGGAAAGAGATACTATGAAATTAATAAAGCTCGCCTTCCAAAAGATAAAGGTCGAGTTGTTTCTGTGTCTTTAAGTACATTAGTTAAACAAAAATATTTAGATGATTTATATGGAGCTTATAATACACTATGCGATTTAAGTAATTCCAATGTTAAAGTAATTAGTGATGGTCAAGATTATACATATCATACATATTTAAAATGTGGTAATTTAGAATCAGATACAGATCATACCCCACCTGTCATTACTTTAAATGGAGCTAAACAAATAACTCTTAGTAAAGGTGAAGAATATAAAGAACCAGGAGTTGCAAAAGTAGTAGATGATAACGATGGAACAATAGATATTTCAAAAGTAGAAATAGAAGGAACAGTAGATACAAATAAAGTAGGTACTTATGAAATAGAATATACAGTAAATGATACTTTAAATAATAAGACTACTGTAACAAGAAAGGTTGTAGTAGAAGAACGTTTAGCAACTATAGTTACAAATGATACTCAAAATACTAATAGATATTATAAAGGAATGGCTGATAATAATTATGTAATGTTTAATAACATGTTATTTAGAATTATAAAAATAAATGATAATAATACAATTACTATTGTTAGTGATGAACCATTAGCAAATGTAGATTATACTAATAATGGAAGATTTACAGATAGTTCTCTAGATAAATGGCTTAATGATTATTTTTATAACTTATTAGAAAAAAAATATCAAAAATTAATAACAAGTTCTAAATGGTGTGATGATACAATTACTGATTATATGACAACAGAATGTACAAGAGAAAGTGATAAAAGAAATATAGGAATTTTATCATTACAAGATTATAATAATACTTTAATGGATAATTCTAGTTTTCTTGATTTACGAGCTATAGTATGGTATTCCAATTTTGATAAAAATAATAATCCTTGGACATTAACAAATTTATATGCCTATCCTTTAAAAGCTGAAGCAATGAATCAAGAATATTTATTTAATGTAAGACCAGCATTAACATTAAAAAGTAATACTAAAGTTTTATCTGGAAATGGAAGTATAAATGATCCTTATATATTAATTGAAAATGAAGTTGCAAGAAGAAATACGTTGGTAAATAAAAGACAAATTGGTGAATATATAAGATATTCAGGCTATACATATCGTATATCAAATATTAATAAAAATGGTACTACTGAAATAATTATGACAGATGTAATAAAAAATAATGACATAGAAATAAATATAGGTTATAATAATGGTAACAGTAAGAAAATATATAATTCTAAACAAGATGGAAATATAGGATACCAAATAGTAAATGAATTAACTAAATATATTTCGACAAAATTATTTACAAAGACAAAAGTTAAAGTTCCTATATATGAAGATAGAGTTACCTATAAGGGAAAAAAGGAAATTAAAGAATATAATGATATAATTACGATTCCATCTGTTTTTGAAGTATTTACTGCAAAAGGAGAGCTAAGTAGCAATGGTGGATATTGGTATATTGATTCATCAAAGGCTGATAATAGAAAAACTGTTATGAATGCCATTGGTACAGTTAATTATACACCTGTTACTGATGAGCGAGAAGCTGGAGTAAAAGTAAAAGCAACATTAAAGAAAGATGTTATGATAACAGGTGGTAGTGGTACTTTAGAAAATCCATATACAATAAGTGATTAAGAAGGAGAAGTATAATGAAAAAAGAGGTAAAGACGGTTATTATTTTGATTTTAATAATATTAATAATAATTATAGCATCGTTATTTTGGTATTATAAAGTAAATATTAAGACTAGTAATTTTAAAATAAAAAATGAAACATCTAATATTGAAAATGCTAAACAATATGGAGATGAGGTTGTTGGATGGCTAAGAGTAGAAGGAACAAATATAGATATGGCCTTAATAAGATCAGACGATGATACCAACATTTTAAGTGGAGATTATGAGTTTGCTTGGACTAATTCCTATCCAGATGCAAAGAGTAATAGGCCAGCATTTATTTCTCACAATATTAGAAATGTTTCTAGAAATCCTATAATTGGTGATGATACTATGACTAGGTTTGAACAACTAATGTCATATATCTATATAGATTTCGTCAAAGAAAATCAATTCATTGAATATACAGATAATACTGGCAAGACTTCATTATATCGTGTATATGGAGTAGCTTTATTAAATGATGATCAGAATGCATCATATAGCGATACATATACTGAAAAAGAGCAACAAGAATATATTGAAAAAGTGAAAAAAGAAAGTATGTATGATATAGATGTAAATGTAAAAAAAGATGATTTATTACTAACACTTTTTACATGTACAAGATTTTATGGAGCTTCCACTAATTATTCCTTTAGAGTTGATGCTAGAAAATTAAGAGATGGCGAAGAAAAAACATATGCTAAAGTTAAAACTAATGAAAATTATAAAGTAATAAAAGAAAGGATGGAAGAAGGTGAGAAAAATGAAGAAGCTTAAAATAATTATTCCTATAGTTATAATTATCTTAACAATCACTTTTGGTGTTTTAGGAAATACAACAACTGCTAAAGCAGCCAATAACGAATGTTCAGCTGATTATACTAAAAAAACATATATGAATAAAATTAATTATACTTTCTCAGGAAACACTTTAAGCTTTACTGGTGCTCAAGGACTTTTATATTCTACAAGCTTAGATAGTAGTAGAAAAGCTGCTAATGCTGATGGAACCATAACTATTAATGTACCTAATAATAAACTATCAGATAGAATAGAAGTGTACTTTTATTTAGCTAATGATGATGGTACATGTCCTGCTAATAAAGAAATAGGAAGTAATACAATATATGCTAGTGCTTCATCAAGAAATAATTTATATGATAATGCCATATGTGTTAATTATCGTAATAAATGGAGTAATAATGAAACAATGAGAAATGCTGTATCATATTGTTTTGAAGAAGAAACTTCTGTGCAATATACTTATGAAGAAGTAAGTAACTGGATAAGTACAGCTGAGAGTTTATATACTTCAACTAATGATGATACTTCAATTAAAGTAGACAGTAATTATAAAGAAGTAAGTAATGTAAAAAATCCAGGAACATTAACATGTGATATGTTTAATGATGGAAACTATGATAGACCTAATAAATTTTATCATATAGAAACTAATACTGAAAATAGTTGTCGGGTTACTTGTAAAGAAGAAATAGAAGTAAACTTTAGTGATCCTGTAGCTACACAAGCTGGACTTTGTTTCCAATATTTAATTGAAATTAAATCTAAAACAGAATGTGAAGCAAAATATATAGCACCACTACCAAGTATGCCAACAGTATGTGTACCAACAGCATATTGTAATAATGGTAATGGTTATGAAAGTGATAAAGGTGGACCAACAGAAGATTTTGATAATTGTGTAAAAGAATGTGATAATGGAGAATATAGTCAAAAATGTATAGACAAATGCTATAACAAAGTATATAAAAATAAAACATCAGCTACGACAAAGAAAACAACAACTGCTAATAATGAAACATTTAAAAAAGCTGATAATCTATTAAGTATAAATAATTCTGATTACAATGTTTCAAAAGTTGCTAATGGATGTTTAACACCAAGTAGTGTTGATCCATATAATGAAAGTCAAATAAGAGCTCTTTATGAACAACATCAAAGAGATCCAGGTGGTGAATATGTAGGTGGTGTATGGAAACCTAGTAAAACTGGATGCTCTAGTAATATTGCCCAATTCTATTTTACATCACTAGAAAAAACAAGAACAACTGTATATGAAGTACATGGAATTTATCAGGATGCTTTTGGTACTAAAAAATATTGTGTTGGCTCAAATGGATTCTTAACAAGATGTGAGCAAAATGGTTATACAGATTGGTGTAACGATACTTGTGAATGGGTAAATAAATGTGGTAGTAATACAGTAGCAACTGAAACTCAAGCTAAAGAGCAATATGAACAAGATTTAAAAGAATATCGTGCTGCTAAAGCTGCCTGTGAATCGCAAAAAACAGATACTTGTAGTAATGAAACTACAGATTACAAAATAGTTGTTGATAATCTTGATGGTAATGACAGTAAGAGTGATAAAGATAAAAGTGATTGGCAAAAAGAATTTTCAGCATCACAAAAATTAAATAAAACATCAGTTACTGGACAATATCCAGGTATGGTAACCTTAGTTGATGGATCTTGTGAAGATGGAGAAAGTGATCCATGGCATTACCACAATATTATTACTTTCCCTGGTACTTGGATTAATAATAAAACAGGTCAAACAGTTCATGCAATTCAAACTGGTTATGATGATTTCTATACTTATATTGGTAATGAATACTGTACAAAATTAAATTCTATTCCTGTAAATACTGCTTGGTATAATTGGAAAGTTAATCAAAGTGGTAAAGCATTATCAGAACAAGAAAAAAGTGAAATAAGAAGTTCTACTGAAATGAATATTCATGGTAGTATTGAAAATTATGGATATTTTGGTTGGAATTTTGATGTTGAATGTTTCTATGCTTTAATCAAAGACCCAGAAGAATGTCAAAATGATGGTGATGATTGTTCAAAAGAAGGAGACTCTCCAACAACTGATTACAAATTTAGATCAGTATCATTAGAAAATCTATTCCCATCAAGTGAAAGTGGAGTAACTTCAAGAGATGCTGGATTCAATTGGAGTTGTGATGCTACTAACTTAGAAAACAATGACTATTTAGTACAACCAATTGCCGCAATTGAAAAAATTCAATCATTAGGTGAAAGCATCTATAATGGTACTGATTACTTAGATTATCGTGTAGTATTAACACCAGAAACAATGAATAAAGTAAGAAAATATAATAATAAAGCTAAAAGCTATGATCAACCAGCTGGTACTTCAGCCGAAAAAAGTGGAGAAATATTAACAGCTGGTGATAATAAAACAGCCGGTATAACCGTTTATAAGAGTTATTTATTACATAATGTTTTAAATAGTAGCGAATTAAGAAAAAGTGGATTAATTGGTTGTAACAATGAAGATAAGGGAACTTGTCAAGGTTTAGAAACACAAAATGCTTGTTATCATGAATATCAAGCTCAAAGTAATGTATTGAAAGGAGCAAAATAGTATATGAGTAAAGCAATGTTAGTAGTAGGTATTATCCTTTTAGCCATCATTACTTTTGGAGCTATAAATATAGTTCAAAATTATCAAACAGGTAATGAATTAGATTACTATTTATTAAGAGAAACCACAGAAGCGGCAATGACTGACGCAGTAGATGTCGGTTATTACCGCTTAAGCGGGTTACTAAGAATAGATAAAGAGAAATTTGTTGAAAGTTTTGTAAGACGTTTTTCTCAAAATGTTGCTAATAATAGAACTTATGATATTGGTTTTTATGATATTAATGAAACACCACCTAAAGTTAGTATTTTAGTTAAATCAGAAACTAGTGCCGCTGTTAATGGTGATGCAATGAGTATTACAAATAAAATTGATGCTATATTAGAATCAAAATATTATAAAAACAAGTTAATAACAGAAATGACTAGATCTGGAGAACTAGATTATAGCGAAGTAGATTAGAAAGAATAAAAGGAGGCAATATGAGTAACTTAATTATAAGTATTAAAAAATTTTTTACAAATAAAAATACAGTTACAGTAGTGGGAGTAATCGCCGCTATTGTAATTCTATATATAGGTTATAATATGAGAATTAATCAAGCTATTACTCCTGTAACTGTTCCTTATGCTTTAGAAGATATTAATGGTGGTCAACAAATTACTGAAGATATGGTAGGAACCATGGAAATACCCAAATCAATGGTTAATGATAATATCATAACAAACCAAGCTGATGTTATTGATATGTATGCATATTCAGATAGTGTAATTCCAGAAGGAAGTCTATTCTATACAAGAAGTGTTGTTTCAAGAGAACAACTACCAGATAGTATTATATTAGATTATCCTAAAGGATACGTTTTATATAACTTAGATGTAGATATGGCTAGTACATATAGTAACTCAATTTATCCAGGTAATTATATAGATATATATTTAAAAGTTCAAAGCGTAATGGATCCTAACAATCCAACAACAGGTGATGATAGAATTATGGTAGGAAAATTACTAGAAAATGTTAAAGTACTTGCTGTATTTGATAGTAATGGTAATAATGTTTTTGCTAATCTTGAAGAAAAAACAACTCCAGCGCAAATAATATTCGCTGTTCCTGAAGAATATCATATTTTACTTCGTAAAGCTTCATTCTTAAGAGCTTATGAATCAGAAATAATACCAGTACCTACTGCTGAGAGCCTAGAAGATAAACCAGGAGATGTAAAACTATCTAGTGAAGACTTAAAGAACTTCATAAATAATGTTACTGCAATGACTGAACAAGATCTTGCAGCAACTCAATAAAAGGAGTGAATACAGTGAACGATTCCATATTTGATAAATTAGATTTTGGTTTATTTAAACCATTGCTAGAAGATGATGATATAACTGATATTTCTTATTGTAACCATGGACAAATTTGGGTTCGTTCCTTAGTTGATGGTTCTAAAAGAATAGAAATAGAAGGACTTAATGATGCATTTGTCGAAAAATTAGCATTTCAATGTTCTAATGTAATGGGAACAACATTCAATAATGCTAAACCATTTCTTGATGCTGAAAGTACTGAATTAAGACTTAACTTTGTCCATGATTCAATTGCAACTAATGGAATCGCGGTAGTTATTCGTAAAACACCAGCGAAAATAAGATTATCTAAAGAAAAATTATTAAGTGAAGATTATTTTACCGCTAATATACATGATATTTTAATGAAGTGTGTAGAAGGGCACTGTAATATTATGGTAAGTGGAGAAACAGGTTCAGGTAAAACCGAATTTGTTAAATATTTAGCTAGTCATACTAAAGAAAATGAAAAAATTATTACAATTGAAGATACCCTAGAATTACATCTTGATAAAATATTTCCTCATCGTGATATAGTTGCTATGAAAACTAATAATATTGCAAGTTATACTGATGTATTAGTTACCTGTATGCGACAGAATCCTAAATGGATTTTATTATCAGAAGTACGTAGTGCTGAAGCTGTAACCGCTGTTCGTAACTCTATATCATCAGGACACAATATTCTTTCAACTATTCATGCTGATAAAGCTAGTGCTATACCATACCGAATGTATTCACTACTAGAAAGTGATATTGATGTTGATCAGTTTCTAACTACCATTTATCGTTACATTCAATTAGGTGTTCATATAAAGGCTTATTATAGTAAAGAATATGGAAAATTCCATCGTGAAGTTGATGAAGTAGTAGAATTTTATGTTGATGAAAATAACAAACCACAAACTCATATTCTTTATCAAAAAACATTTGGTAAATCACCAGTTCAAAATATGCCTAGTAAATATTTAAAAGAATATTTGGAAAACCAAAATATAAACCTTGATAATTTATTTAGTCAAGGAGATTCTATGACTAGTGTAAATGAAGAAGTAAATAATTTAGTTGATAATAATACTACTAATAACACAACTATAACAACTAATCAAAATGTAATATCAGTACCTAATACAAGTCCTGAATTAGAGGATAATAAAACATTACCTAAAATTTATTTTCCTAATGATGTAGCATAAGAAAGGAGGGGTTGAGATGGTATTCTTCTTACTATTATTAATTGGTCTTGGTATTATTCTTTATCGAAATTATAAAGGACAAAACGTTTCCAAATATATTACAGAGCAAGTACAAGCAGTTTATGAAAAATTTGCCCCTTATTCTTATAAAGTAGTACGAGAAAAAACAAAACAACTTGGTCAAGAATATTCAGCTAAACAGTATTTAATACAAATTATAATAATGGGTGGTTTCGCTGGTATTGTTACCTATATGTACTTTTATAATTTAATTATTTCAATAATATATATTCTTATTACCATAGGTTTTATTCCATACCTATCATTCTTAAGATGTAAAAGGGTGTATAGTGAATTTATCTTTGAACAAATTCAAATATATACAACCAATGTAATTATGGAATTTGCAACCACTCAGAGTTTTGTTAAATCATTAGAAGGAGTAAGAGATTCAGGTATTTTGGAAGATCCAGTTTTAACTGATATTAATCATATGATAGATTTAGCTTATCAAAACGGATCTATAGATGAATCAATAGCTTTTATGGATGATAAATATCCATACTATATAGTTAAAAACATGCATCAACTATTTTTACAAATAACTAAAGAAGGTGCCAAAGATACAGGAGAGAGTTTGGAAAACATGCAACTAGATATTGATACGCTTGTAGAAAGTGTATATCGTGATAGAATGGATAGAGCAACTTTTCATAAAAAATTCTTACAATATGGTATAATGTTATATCTTTTGGTTATGCTAATTCAATATATGCTAGGAAGTGAAAGTTATATTGAATTAATTAAACAAGTATATGTTCAGATTATACTGCATGGTATCATTATCTTTAATAGTTACTTCCTTTTAAAAGGAGAAAAATATTATAATGAGAATGTAGGAGTTGAGTAGATATGGAAATAGTAATTATTGCAATAATTATTCTCTTTGTTCTAATATATAATAAAACTATAGATAAAAATAAATTTATCAATGATAATAAAAAATATGTAGAAGTTGCAAGAGAAGATGATTATAATTTCTTAGTATATGCAAGATATGGAGAAAGTGCTGATCCAGATATCTTATTTCAAAAAAGAGTAACCTTTGCGATAGCAACATTCTTCATTTTCATGTTTATGTTTATAGATGAAATTAGTCTGATTAATATAATTTTATCCTGCTTAGTTGCTTTTGGTATTTTTAAAATGCCATATATGCAATTAAAAAAATATTATAAACAACATTTGCATCATATTGATATAATGTTGCCATACTATTTAAAGAGTTTAGAAATATTAATTCAACATTATACAGTACCTGTAGCAATAGGTAAAAGTATAAATGATGCGCCAGATATTTTTAAACCAGGACTAAGAGTATTAATTGAAAAAATTAACTCAGGGGATTCAACCATTACACCATATATGGATTTTGCAAATGAATATCCAGTTAGAGATTCTATGAGAATGATGAGACTTTTATATCGTTTAGGTTTAGGTGGGCAAGAAAAGAAACAGGAAAGATTATTAATGTTTTCAAGAACAGTTTCTAATCTTCAAGCTAAAGCAAGAGAAACAAAATATAAAGAACGTCTTGATCATATGGGTAACCAAACTATGATCATGTTAGTAGTAACTGGAGTAAGTGTTATGGTAGTAATATTGTCATCTATGATGACAATGTTAGGTTAATATTAAAAAAAGTAGTTACAAATAAAAAATATTTTGATATAATTAACATTGAAAGATAAGAAAGGAGAAATGGTAAATGAAAGAGGCAACAGGAGAATTAAATATGACAATTGTTACAATAGTATTAATTGGTGTTATTGCTGCATTCTTTGCATTTTTTTGGCCAACTATTCAAGAGTCAATAGAAACTACTTGGAATGATAATGCTAATTCTCAAACAGATGTAGATTTTGGTGAATAATCAAATAAAAAGTAAGGGATGTGATTATTAATGAGAGATGCAATAGGACAAGTTTTTACTTTACAGATAATCTTAGCGTTTGTATTATTGATTAATGGTTATATGGCATACTCTGTAAATTATACTAGAGCATTTCGCGTTAAGAATCAAATAATCAATATTATTGAACAATATGAAGGACCTGAAAATGATGAAGCAAAAGATAAAATAGTATCATATGTACATAATATGAACTATGAAGTTTCAAGCACACTTATTAATGATAAAGAAGCTGATGGATATACATGCTATAAAGAAGGTTGGTGTTATAAAGCAACAAAAGTAACAACAGCAGATGCTGATGGTGATATGGAAGGAACATACTATACTGTAGTTACTTTTGTTAATATCGATATTCCTGTAATTAATAGAATCGTCGGTTTAGGTAGGTTTTTACAAGTAGTAGGAGAAACTAAAACAATCTATTAGATAGAAAGAAGTGAGATTATGAACGTAATAATTGCCAATGAAGCCAAAGGGATGTTATCTTCTTTAGATATCGATGTTATTAAAAGTGTAGATGGTGTACATACAGCCGATGAAATTGTTGACATGTTCAAAAACTTCTTTTATGCTAGAATGATTTTAGATATTACAGCTATAAAAGACTATAACGATATTACAAATATTCAAAAAATATCTATTGGCCTTAATGCTGATAAAATTATTTTGTTATTACCAAATAATGAAACTTCAACTTCAAGCAGTTATTTATCTAAGTTAATATCAATGGGCATATACAATTTTACAACCACTATAGATGGAGTAAAATACTTTTTAGACCATCCTAATACCTATAAAGATGTTGCTCATATTCAACAATTAAATAATTTATCTAGTACCATTAATGAAAAAGTATTGAATGGCTCTAGAATTATTGGGATAAAAAACATTACTGATCATGCTGGTAGTACAACTTTAATATACATGTTAAAAAAAGAATTAGAACAAACATATGGCATGAGTGTAGTAGCTATTGAAGTTAATAAATATGATTTTGGTTTGTTTAATAGTAATAATATGCTTTCTGTTAATGATGAAAATTTAATTACAGAGTTAGTAAAGCATAAAGATGCTTCCATAATTTTAATTGATTTAAACGATTCAGATAATGAAGGCGTTTGTAATGAAATTTTATATTTAATAGAACCATCTAGTATAAAATTAAACAAATTAATGAGGCGTAATAGAAAAATATTTGAAGAATTAAAAGGGAAAAAAATAGTTTTAAATCAAAGTTTACTATCAAATAGTGATATTATGGAATTTGAATACGAAGGAAGAACAAAAGTGTTTTATAATATTCCCCCATTAAATGATAGAATAAAAAATCCTATCTTAAGTGATTTTTTATCTAAAATTGGGCTTATTAGTAAACCTAAAGAAAAAGAAGAAGGTGGGAAAATTTTTGGGCTATTTAAGCGATAATAATTGACAAAATTTAATAATTTATATATTATTAAAGTAGTAAAGGAGAATGGAAATGTTTAATATAATGAATTTAATGCAAATTTTAGATGCAACAACTAATGTAAATACAGATGATGGTTGTAATGGTTTTCTTTTTTTAGTTAGAATTATAAGACAAGGCCTATTCCCAATCTTACAAATAGGTATCCCTATTATCTTAATTGTTCTTGGTACCTTTGATTTAGGAAAAGCCGTAATATCATCTGATGAAAAGGCTGTTAAAGAAGCCCAAAGCAAGCTAATTAAAAGATGTATATATGCAGTTGCTTTATTCTTTATTGTAACTATTGTTAGTCTTTTATTTACAATTGTAGGTAACATTGCTGGTGATTCCGCTCCAGGACTATCAAGTTGGAGTCAGTGTTGGGAAAATGCCGGTAGTTAAAAAATATTGAAGCATAAATATATGCTTCTTTTTCATTTAAGAATAAAATAATACTACCCAAAATACCAAAAAGAAGTTATAATAATAAAAAGGACTAAATAATTAAAAGTGAAGGAGCAAAAAAATGAAAAAGTGTAGTTATTTTTTATTTGCGATAATCTTATTTTTATCTTTTAATACCGCTGTTAATGCCAAAACAAGATGTGAATATACTTGGAGAAATACTTTTTTTAGTACAGAAACTGATCAAAATGGGAATAAAGTAGCGGTTAATGATAAATTTTATTTAGAAACAGAAGGTAATGATAATAAATTAACTAAAGCTGTTAGCCCATATTCTAATATGAGTGCTACCTTTGCTAATGGAGATGGGATAAACTTAGAAAATGGGAAATGTCCAACTATAAGTATTTATTCTCAAAATGCGATGGGTGGTTATAAAATTTATAAAAGTAATTCATCTTGTAAAGACGGATTTTTAACTGTAAATTCAAGGTGTTCTGAAAACTTAAGTGGTACTGCTGTAAGTACAGATACTTCAATATCTAATGATTCAAATAGTGCAACTCAATATAAGTTAAAGAGTTCTACTAGTGAAAAGTGTGAATATGCAAATTCTCAAGGATCAAGTACCAATACCATAACAATAACTAAAAGAGGTAGTAATAATGTATCAGGAAGTTGTGAAGCAAGTTATGTAAGTATTTGCCGAGTTCAATTTGATATAGCAGCAAGTAAATTTTATTCAGGAAATAATTTTAGTTGTCCAGCTTATATATACACTAGAACTGAAGAAGGTGGTAGAATGGATGGTACTAACCGTATTTATCATGTTATTGATTCAGGTACTAGTAATGATAATAACACCTCAGGAACAGGTGATAGATATATAGATAGTGTTACTATTGGTGATCCTGCTAATATTGGATGTAGTGATATTTTCCAAGTTGATAAAGAAGGATCTGTTGGTTGGATACTATCAACTATATTAAATTATATTAAAGTAATAGGACCTATTTTAGTCGTAATTCTAAGTGCTTTAGATTTTATTAAAGCAATCTTTTCTTCAGATGATAAAGCAATAAAAGAAGCTCAATCAAAGCTTACAATTAGATTGATAGCAGCACTTGCCTTATTTTTAGTACCAACATTAGTTCAACTATTATTAAGCTTTATTAATGCTACTACATGTACAGATTTCTAATTGCTATTTATTTATATTTTTGATAAGATAATATAAAGCGGATATTTTGAAAGCGAAGTGAATTAAATGATAAATGGAAATCAAGGATGGTTTGCTGATGCCATTAGAACCTTTTTTACAGTTTTGGACGGTTTTGGTTACTTCTTATTAAGTAGTGTTTATGATATTTTTTTCACTGTAGCTAATGCTCAAATTTTTCAAGGCGATATTATAAACAGTTTTTATGCAAGAATACAACTTATACTTGGGGTATTCATGATATTTAAATTAGCTTTAACTATCCTAAATATTATTATTAATCCAGATTTAATTAGAGATAAACAAAAAGGACCTGGTAAAATTTTTACACATTTAGCAGTTGCTTTAATACTGTTAACTTTAATTGTGCCTATTAATATACCAAATGCTGATGGTAATCCATTAAATGAACAAATTAGAAGTAATGGTATTCTTTTTGGTTTCCTTTATCAATTTCAAAATAGTGTAATTGATGATAATATTTTAGGTAAATTAATATTAGGTTCAAGTACTGATAACTTATCAGATAATGATAATAGCCTAGATTTAAATGGTATTAGTAGTGTAGGTGATACTTTATCAGCGACTGTTGCTAAAGCGTTTATAAGGCCTAATTTAGATCCTGATGTTGATCCTGATGATATAGAAACAGATGAACAATATCAAGAAGCTGTTCTTTGTAAAGAAGAAATTGAAAGTATTGATTATTTCAATCCTAGTTTATCAAGTGATGCTCTACTAGATTCCATTAATGAAGAATGTTCAAATACCTATGCTTTAAGATATACAGTATTAGCAGGGGCAATTATATCAGTAATAATGACAATAATTATATTAGGATTTACTATTGATGTTGCTGTAAGAGCGATAAAATTAGCTATTTTAAGATTAATCGCGCCTATTCCTATTATTTCATATATAACTCCAGGAGCTGAAAAAGATGGTGCTTTTGGTAATTGGGTTAAAACCTTAACTAGTACCTATTTAGATCTTTTCATTAGATTAGCTGTTATATATTTCGGTATATATCTAATAGTAATAATTAGTCAAGGTGGTATAGATTTATGGCAATCAACTACTAATGTCTTTACTTCCGCATTAGCGACTCTCTTTATAATAATTGGTATTTTAATCTTTATTAAACAAGCACCAAAATTCTTTAAAGACATGTTAGGTCTAAAAGGTACTCCACTAAGCAATGTAGGCTTATCAGGAGCTCTTGGAGGTACAGCCGCTTTAATAGGTGGAGCTGGCTTAGCTGGAGCTGGAGCTGCCATGATAAATAATTTAGAAGCTGGAGCTGAAGCGGCAGCTCAAGGTAAATCAACAGGCCTTGGTTGGGCAGCTGGCAGTGATTTAGCCGCTCAAATTAGAACTGGTGATCCTAAAAATAGAGGTGGAATAATCAATAGAAGTAAAGATAGATTAATTAGAGCTTCCGCAATTAATATGGCAAGAAGATATGGAGTAACAGCATCAGGATTAGATGTTGCCAAAAATAAATCAATAGAAGCTGATGCTCAAGCAGCTAAATCAAAAGATTTATACGATCGTTTCTTAGAAGGAAAAGCTTCTAGCCAAGAAATAGCTGAAGTAGCCGCAAGGAATGGTATTGATTATAATAGTAGAACTAATACTTTTGCAAGTGAAGCAGAACACGAAAAAATGCGTCAAACCTTATATAACTATAGTGCATCTGATGCTACAGCAGCAGTAAAAGCTAAGAAAAGCTGGGATGAAGCTAAAGAATTTGCTAAGACTCATAGAATTAATCCAAGTTTTGAAGAAGAACATCGTCCAAGTTTCTTTGGTGAAAGAAGAATGAATGAAAAAGAACGACCTGATATGTATAATGCTAGGGGTAGAGGTAAGACCGCTCATCAAAATATGGGTGATAGAGTATTTGGTAGTAGGAAAGATTGGACAGTACCTAATTCACCTAGAACCGAAAACAGATGGAATCCTAATGGAGATAGAACAAACATTGATAACGATACAATGCATGATAATGTTTGGTCACCAGGTGAACCAGGAGGACCAGGACCTGGTGGTCCAGGACCAATGGGACCTGGAGGACCTCCTCCACGACAATAGTGAAATTTTTAGGAGTGTGATATTTAGTGAATAATTATTTAATACCAGCTAATACCAAAAGAGGTAATTTAATATTAGGAATCTTTAAACCATTTGATTTAATATTACTAGCAACAGGTGTCCTACTATCACTAATACTATTATTAAGTTTATCTATGAATTATACATGGCAAGTAATAATAGTAGTAACTCCAGGACTTTTATGTGGTTTTCTTGTTATTCCTATACCTAATTATCATAATATTCTAAACGTAATAGTAGAAGCTTATACCTTCTTTACTAGTAGACAAAGATATGAATGGAAAGGTTGGTGCGTTCGTGATGGCCAAAAAGATAAGTAGTCAATATACAGAAGATTGGTTACCAATAGTAAGTATCCAAAATGGGATGATTATATGTAATGATAGACAGAAAATTACAGGAGTTAAAATCGCTCCTCGTAACATCTTTATTCTTGATGCTCAAGCTCAAGATAATGTTTTAATCAGTTTAAAAAACTTTTATAATATGATAGATTTTCAATTTTGGTTAGTAGTAGCTGATAGACCAGTTGATATTTCAGTTTATATGTCACAATTGCAACTTCTATATAATGAAACAACCTCTCCAGCTATTCGTAAAGTAATTCTTCAAGATATTGATAAAGGTAATACTTTTATGAATAATAATATTGTTGATACAGAATATTTCATTTTATTTAAAGATGCTAAAGATGATGTATTACAAAAAAGAGTAAGACTTCTAATCAACGGTTTAGCTAGTTGTGGTTTAAATGCCTCACAAGTTAGTAATGATGATCTTAGAATTGTTATGGAAAACTTCTTAAACGGAGGAGTATCTACAGAGTTTGGGACGGTGATGCCATTATGAGTATAAGTATTAAGAGTCAATTAGCACCCAAAGGGTTACATTTTTATCCAAGTGATTTCTTTATAAGCGATAAATATGCAACTATTCTATCAGTTATTTCATATCCAAAATACATATCACCAGGATACCTATCAACTCTAACATCTATGAGTGGTATAAAAATAGTTATTAAACATATTCCTGTACCTTTTGGAACCATGTCAAAAATGATAAATAGACAAGTTGCAGACTTACGGGAAAAATATCGTCAAGAAAAAGATCAAACAGCGAAAGAAAGAATTAGACAAGATGCTGAGAGTCTTGAATATTTCGTTTCTATGCTAGCTTCAAGTCAATCAAGAATCTTTGATTTTCAAATGCACATTATGATTAATGCTGATACTAAAGAAGATTTAGAGTTAAAAAAAGTTAATGTTAAGAATTATCTTGATGCAATGGAACTAAGAGCCATTTCTTTACGATTTGAACAAGAAAAAGTTTTAAAAAGTATTCTACCAATTTTTCCAGATCAAGACATAGAAGAAAGAATAGGAACACCAATTCCATCACCAACGATTGCTGCTATGTATCCATTCATTTTTGATAGTATAAAAGATCCAGGTCTATCAGTTCTATTAGGAGTAGATTTCTCTGGTGGAGTTATTCTTTTTAATCAATTCCTTTATCAAATAAGAAAAGAAAATAATAGAAATAATGCTAATATGATAATTTTAGGTACTTCAGGTAGTGGTAAATCAACAGCAGCCAAACTATTATTAAGATCACACATTCGTAATGGGTGTCAAATTGTTGCAATAGATCCTGAAAACGAATTAGAAGAAATGACTAGAACTTTTGGTGGTGATACAATTGATATTGGTAAAGGCGGAGAATTTGGACTTATTAATCCTCTTGAAGTAATAATAGATGCTGATGATGAAGAAATAAGTCAGGGGTTAGGATATACTGTATTAACTAGAACCCTTCAATCCTTAAAAGCATTTATGCGCTATTATGATCCATCTATAGAAGAAGATGTCCTTAATATGTTTAGTGAAATAGTTCAAGATACATATAAAAGATTCGGGATAGATTTTAATACAGACTTTTCAAATTTTACATCAGCTGATTATCCAACATTTTCAGATGTTTATGCAACTGTCAAAGGAAAACTACTATCTTTAACAGAACAAACTAGGGAAAAAGATATAATTCAGCGTTTAGAATTAAAAATAAGACCGCTAGTTAAAGAATTAAAGTTTTATTTTGATGGTAAAACAACAATAACCGCTAATAGTGACTTTCTAGTATTTAATATAAAAGAATTTATGAACTCTGATACAAATATCCGTAATGCCTTATTTTTCAATATATTAAAATATGCTTGGGGTCTATGTTTAGATGTTAATGTAAATACTATTTTAATGGTTGATGAAGCCCATGTTTTATTAAGTAACAATAATGAACAAGGAGCTGATTTCCTAGCTCAAGTGCAAAGACGTGCTCGTAAATATAATACAGGTACTATTATAATTACTCAACAACCTAGTGATTTCTCATCAGCTGCTGTTATTACTCAAGGAAAAGCTATATTTGATAATGCCTCATACTATTTAGTTATGGGACTAAGAAAACAAGCAGTTGAAGATTTATCTTTATTAATTGATTTAAATGACAATGAAAAAGACAGTATTAAAAGATATTCACAAGGAGAAGCACTGTTTGTCTGTGGTAATAGAAGAATGAGAATAAATGTTGTTGTAACCAAAGATGAATTAGAATCATTTGGTACAGGTGGCGGTTTTTAATATTCTAATTAACTAAGTTGTAAGGGTGGTGATAAGATGAATGAAGAAAAAAAGCCTACTGCAAATCAAAATAATAATATTGGGCAAAATAATCCTAGCGAACCTTCATCATCAGTATCACCATCTTTTTCTAATGTAGCTGAAAATATAACAGATGCCGTTAATAGTGGTCCTAAATCTACAACTTTTAGCAATAATTATAGAGTTAGATCTCACAATACTTCTAGTTTTGATGATTTAGATAATCCTAATCAAGAACAATCAAAAACTAAAACAAGTAATAAAGTAGTAAATAAAGCTATAGATACAGGAGCTTTATTTAATCCAACGATAAAAGCTTTAAAAATAGCTAGAGATTTAAATAATAAAAATGCAAATGATTCAAGTAACTTAAATAATATAAAAGCTAAAAGACTACCCCAACCACTATTACCTAATAAAAATGAATCACCTTCATTAAATAAAAATAAAGAAACTTTAACAGATGATTCTAATCAAGATGATAACGAAGAAGATAATATTGATGATAATGATAATGATACAGATTCTAATAATAAAGAAAATAAAGGCTCAACAATAGGTAGTATATTAAATCCTTTATCTGGAGTAGGTATTAAAAATCCTAGCGGTTTCTTATCAAGAAGAATAAATATTTCTGGATTAATCTCTATTAAAGTAGGGACTTTAATTGCTATAGGTTCTGTTATAGCTAGTTTTATCATTATTCTATTTCCAGCTTTATTTATAATAAATATTTTAAGTGAATTTAACCCACTTATGAGCCTAGAAGATGTACTATCTGGGGAGACAATAGCAAGTTCAACTGGAGGGGAAAAATTTTATGAAAATCTTTTAAAAATTCAAGAAGAATATAATGCTAAAAATCAAACTTTAAGTGAATTTTCCCTTCAAGTAATAACCTCAACTTTTCATATTCTTCAATCAAGAGATAAAAGCTTTGGCTATGATGATATGACTTTAAATAAAATGAGAGAAGTTGCCGACTTATTGTTTGATAGTGTAGAAACTGAAGATGGAGAAACTTATGTATTATCAGATGAAGCTGGAACAAAAAGAAAACTAGCCAAGTTTTTTGCCGATAATTTGAAAGAAGAAGATGAAGCGACCTGTAATCATTTAGCTGAAGAAGTATATGATTATATAGAAGCTTATCTTGATTTAATAACTAAAAAGAATAAATCATCTTCAAGTGGTGGAGATATTTGTACATATAATGTTAATGGTCAAGAGATAACAGATTTAAAAGTGCGCCTAATGCAAGCTGGTGATGTTGGTGGTTTAGGTCATTGTGGAGGTACTTATGGTTTACCTATGGAAGGTGAAGAATTAGTAGACTTTGAAAAATATATTTTAGGAGTAGCTTATGCTGAGATAGGTGGAGATGCTAGTGAACATGCTTTTAAATCACAGTTAATAATGGCAAGAACTTATGCTTTAAATAGACCAAGAAGCATGGGAGGAGCTCATTCAGTAAAATATGTTCAAGAAGATGGACAATGGATCTTACAAATAACTAACTGTGTTAGTGATCAAGTCTATTGTGATCCAGATAAAGGTTGTAGTAAAGATGTTCCTAGTAGTAACCAATTTGGAATGATGTATAGTGGCACTTCACATCCTTATGTCTATAAAGAAGCAATTCCAGCTGATAGTCAATTAAGACAATGGGCTAGTGAAGTGGCTGGTAAAGTTATGGTAGACTCATCAGGTAATCTTCTTAGTGGTGATTATGTAAATACAACCCAAAATACAGTTTCATCTCTAGCAGCAGCGGGTTATGATTATACTGATATCTTAGTTAATGTATATGGTAGTGGTTTAGAAATTCAAGATTCTAACTGTACTTCAAGTTCAGCATCAGGAAATTATAGTAATTGGAAACAATATGATACTAAATGGGCTTCAACTAAAATTGCTAATTCTAATTCTACTTTAGGAGATATAGGTTGCTTAACTACTAGTATTGCTATGTTAGTAGCTAAAAGTAATGTTTTAGATACAACATTAGGTGCTAAAATAAAAAGTGATGAACTAAATCCTGGTACTTTTGCTGAAGCTTTAAATAAAAATGGTGGCTATTCAAGTGGTGGTAATCTAAATTGGAGTGCAGTAACAAATATTATTCCAGCCTTTAAATTCCAAGGTAAAACATCTTTAAAAGGAATGAGTAAAGCACAAAAGACTACAACTATTGCCTCTAAAATAACCCAAAAACAATACTGTACAGCTGAAGTTAAAGGAGATAGTGGACAACACTGGGTAGCAATTGATAAAGTTGAAAACAATAAAGTCTATATGTTTGATCCAGGTAGTAATGCTACTGATATGTTTTCTGAATATGGTTGGAAAAATATTAGTGAATTAGGATGTTATCAAATAGGAAGTTAACTAAGGAGGCAAAATGACTAAAAATAAAAAGAAGTATTATATAATTTTGGGGATATTAGGAATATATTTTCTTATTATGTTAGTTGTCTTTATAATTCCAGGAATTCTTAATAAACAACGAGAAACGTATTTATTAATTGGCAATGAAGCTAAATGGCAATATAAAGATGAAACTTGGGAAGATCTTGAAGATAAAAAAGAATATAATTGGAAGAAATTTGCTGTTTATGAAGATAATATATTTCTAGGCAATTATTATGCTCTATTAAGTGAAACATGGCATTTCTATGATAATAAAAATAAACCTGTAAAATTAGATTCGCCTAACTTTCTTGCTATAAGAAGTAATGGCAAATATAATGTCGCTAATTTTGAAGAAAGAGAAATTACAGAAGAAGAAATGAAATATGTAGAAGAAGTTTTAAAAGATAATAATATTACTACTACTAAATTTACCGCATCTAATATCTTTAATTATGATTTAGATAATGATAAAAAAGAAGAAAAAGTTTTTACAATTTCTAATATTTTTACAGAAGAATTTACAGAAAAAATATTTAACTTTATTTTTGTGGTAAAAGATGATAAAATAACGGTAGTTTCAAAAACCATTGATGACTTTCCAAATATGTATAATAATTGTAAAATGTATGTAGATAAAGTTATTGATGTTAATGGTGACAATAAATATGAAATAATTACAGGTTGTGAATATTATTCAGTAATGGGAAATTGTCTTGAAATGTATGAGTATTCAAATAATCAATATCATAAAATTAAATCCTGTAATTAATGAAAAGAGGGAGAAACTATGAAGTTAAAATTTAGAGCGGATAAAGATGATATAATAATATTTATTGCTTTTGCTATATTTTTACTATATATTGTAGCGATAGGTATTGTTAATTTACATAGTTTTGCTACAGAAGGATATTTTAGTGGTTTAAATCCATTAGAAGCTTTTACTCCAAAATTTTTATGGATTACATTATTAATATATTTTATTGCTCTAATAGGGATGTTAATTAGTGTAAAATCATACTTTTTTGAACTAGAGAAAGGTTTTGGATTTACAACTGAAAAAAAAGATAAAGGTTATTCAAGATGGGCTAAAGATAAAGAAATGAAAGAAGAACTTGTTATGGTTAGTCCCCTTCAAGAAACAAGTACAGCAGCTGGAGTTCCTATTATCTTAAAAGATACTGAAGCATGGGTTGATAATGGAGAATATCATACCTTAGTAATTGGATCAACTGGTTCAGGAAAAACGCAAACAGTTATAAAGCCAACAGTAAAATTACTAGCTAAAGCTGGAGAATCAATGATTATAACTGATCCTAAAGGAGAAATTTACGAATCAACTGCTAATATGTTAAGAGATAAAGGTTATGATGTGCAAATATTAAACTTTCGTGATCCACAAAACGGTAGTAGTTGGAATCCTTTATCATTACCATACAAAATGTATAAAAGTGGTAACCAAGATAAAGCAATTGAATTACTTGATGATTTAGCCTTAAATATTCTTTATGATGAAACTAGTAAAAATAGTGATCCTTTTTGGGAGAAAACATCAGCTGATTATTTTTCAGGAGTAGCTTTAGGACTTTTTGAAGATGCCAAAGAAGATGAAATTAATATTAATAGTATTAGTTTAATGACTACTGTAGGAGAAGAAAAATTTGGAGGGACAACCTACATTAAAGAGTATTTTTCTTTCAAAGATCCAGCTAGTGCTGCTTCAATTAATGCATCAGCAACTATAGATGCTCCAACAGATACAAAAGGATCTATTCTCTCTGTATTTAGACAAAAAATAAAGCTATTTGCATCACGTGAAAACCTATCAGAAATGTTAAGTCATAGTGATATAGAACTAGCTGATATAGGTAGACGTAAAACCGCTTTATTTATAGTTGTTCAAGATGAGAAAAAAACATATCATTCCCTAGTAACAATTCTTTTAAAACAATGCTATGAAACTTTAATTGATGTTGCTCAAGAAAATGGTGGTATCTTACCAGTTAGAACTAATTTCTTATTAGATGAATTTGCTAATATGCCTCCATTAAAAGATGTAACTACAATGATTACAGCTGCAAGAAGTAGACATATTAGATTTACTATGATTATTCAAAACTTTGCTCAATTAAATTCTGTATATGGTAAAGATGATGCTGAAACAATTAGAGGTAATTGTGGTAATATTATTTATTTAATATCAGCTGAATTAGCAGCACTTGAAGAAATATCCAAGATGTGTGGGGAAGTTAAATCTAAAAAAGATGATAAAACAGCCTCTACACCTTTAGTAACAGTATCAGACTTACAGCGAATGAAACAATTTGAAGTTATTGTTCTAAGAATGCGTAAACAACCATTTAAAACAAAATTTACACCGGATTTTAAAATAAATTGGGGTAAAAATTATCCTAAGGCAAGTTATCCTGTAAGAGATAAAATGGAAGTACATACTTTTGATATTAAAACTTTTGTTAAAGAAGAAAAAAAGAAAAAACTAATTGAGATGATGAATAGTTCTAATCAAGATAATAATGGAACTATGCCTCCATTTATGCCACCAAACTTATTTGATATGAATAGACAATCTTCAATTAATAATCAAAATATACCTAGGCAACCAATACCAAACAATATGGTAGACATGAACTTAAATAAAACATTGGAACCAAGAAAAGAACAACCAGCAGTTAAACCATCATTTGATGTTGATGAATTAGTTAAGAAAATAGATGCTAAAATCGCTGAATTAGAAAAAGAAGAAGCTTTAAATAAACAAAAACAACAAGCTATAGTACAAAAAGCTTCTCTTGACAGTAAAAAAGTTGAGCCTAAAAAAGAAGTTAATCTTAAACTTGACGATGATGATGACGATGATGACTTTTTTGATGATTTCTTTGATGAATAAAATAAAAAAGAGTACTGATTAACACTTGGTACTCTTTATTAAAGTACACTTTTGTTAATAAATTAAAAAAATGCTCTTTTCGAATTAAAAAAAATATGGTAGTATAATATATAGTTAATAGGAGGATAAGATATGGCTTTAGATAAATTAAAAAAACTAATAAGTAATGATGATGACAATTATAATGAAGAAGAAGTAAAAGAGGAGGAGTATTACAAAGTGAGTAGAGAAGAATATGGGGATGAAAATGGTGTTGCTGGCAGCAAAATGATGTTATTAGAGCCACGTGCTTATTCTGAAAGTCAACAAATAGCCGACTATTTAAAAGAAAGGAATGCTGTTGTTGTTAACTTAAAAAGAGTAACCCCTGATCAAGCTAAAAGAATAGTAGATTTTTTAAGTGGAACATTATATGCCATCGGTGGAGATCTTCAAAAATTAGGGGGAGGTATATTCTTATGTACGCCGAATAATGTTAATGTAGAAGGAGAAATATCAGATGATGCCCTTCCACCTAAACAAACAAGTAAAAGAGCCAAAAAACAAGATGATGAATTTGATTGGTAAGAACCCGAGATAAGGGATGTGATAAAATGGACAAATTTAACTATGAAGCTAATGGTTATAATAAAGCTGAAGTAAATAAATTTGTAACAGATGTAATTAAAGAAACAGAAGGTATAATAAAAAAATGTAAAGAGCAAAAAAAAGAAATAGAAGATTTAAAAGAAAAATTAAGTCATTATGAAACTTTAGAAGATACTTTAAAGCAATCATTAATAAATGCTGAAAAAACTGCTGATAATGTTAAACATTTAGCAAGAGAAGAAGCTGATGTCATTATTAGTGATGCAAAACATAATGCTTCAAGAATAGTGGGAGAGTCTTTATTAAAAGCAAGAAAAATAGAGCAAGAAGCAGATACTTTAGAGAAAAATATTAAAATTTTCAAAAGAAAATTAAAAATTATTGTAGAACAACAAATGGCTGTAGTAGAAGAAATTGAAACACTAGACTTAGAAGATAATTAGGTCTAGTTTTAATACTTAGAAAGGAGTGTTATGAAAGATTCTAACGAATTAGAGGGATTAATTTTAAAATATACAGCGGCTTTAAAAACATTAGAAACTCAAATTAGTATTTTATTACAAGATTATGAGTATGAAAATAATTATAATCCGGTTGAGCATATTAAATCACGTTTAAAAACATATGAAAGTGCTAGTAGAAAACTAATATCTAGAGGTTATGAAGTAAATGCTAAAAATATTGTTGAACATGTTCATGATATGGTAGGACTTAGAATTGTTTGCTCCTTTTTATCAGATGTTTATAAAATCGTAGAAATGTTAGAAAACAGTGATCAAATAACTATTCACGATAAAAAAGATTATATTACAAATCCTAAAGAAACAGGATATTATAGTTACCATCTATTAGTATATGTTCCTGTTTATTTAATAGACGGTGTTACCTTAGTAGAAGCTGAGATTCAAATAAGAACAGTAGCTATGGATTTTTGGGCTAGTTTAGATCATAAAATAACTTATAAATTTCAAGGAAAAATACCAAATGAAATAAAAGAAAACATGTATAAATGTGCTGAAGATATCCATACACTAGATCAAAAAATGTTAAAAATTAATAATCAAATGCAAGAGATAAAAGATGATCAAGAAATAATTTAGTATAAAAACAAATAATTTTCTCATAATATTTATGGAGGAATTTGTATGAAAGATGACAATGAAGTAAATGTTTTAGATGAACTTAACAAAGGTGCTTGCATGGGAATGGATGCCATTCATTTTATTTTAGAGAAAGTTAAAGATGATAATCTTCGTACTGAATTAAATAGACAGTATGAAAAGTATAAAAAGATATCTGATGAAATCTGTGAGTTATATCCTGAGTATAGTGATAAAAAACCACATGAAACTAATGCTATGAATAAAGTAATGACTTGGTATGGTGTTAATATGAAAACATTAACTGATGATAGTACCTCTAAAATAGCTGAACTATTAGTCCAAGGAACTAATATGGGAATAATTGAAGGAAGAAAATTATTAAATCATAAAGAAACTGATCCTAATGTAACAAGACTTACTAAAGAATATGTTACTATGCAAGAAGAAGCTATAGAAAAGTTAAAACACTTTCTATAGCTTTTTTTCTTTTGAAAATAATTAAAATGAACTAGTATATTGATATTAATTATGATATTCAATATTTAACAAGTTGATATTTGGAAGTGGTACCATGAATGAAAAAACCTATAATGAAGTACTTGACGAAAGAAGTCCTAAGGTTAAACAATTATATTGGAGTATTGCCTTTGGCCTACAAGATGTTGATAGATTAAAACCATCTAAATATATGGTAGAGTTAACTACTGAGCATATTGATGGTAAAAAGACATATAAAGAAGTTAAAGATAATATAACATCATACTATTCTAAAGATAAAAATATATCTAATAGAGAAAAAGAAGATGATGAAGTATCGCTTGCTATTTATGAGATACTAAGTGATAAAGCTTTTAGATTTGACTATCTAACTTATAAGAATTAACATAAAAGATTATTTCAAAGCCTTGATAAAGATATATATCATCCTGGAGAATTTAGAACTTATAATATTACTAAAAATGAAGAAATATTAGATAATGATACAGTAAGTTACCAGTCTTATGATTTAATAAAAGAGTCTTTAAAGTATGATTTTGAAGAAGAAAAAAATATAGATTATATTAATATGAGTGAAAGTGAATTAGTTAATAGAATAGCAGAGTTTACCTCAAAAATTTGGCAAGTACATCCATTCAGTGAAGGTAATACCAGAACAGCTGCTATCTTTATTCAAAAATATTTAATAAGTATGGGCTTTAATGTTAATAATGAACTATTTAAAGATAATTCTCTATATTTTAGAAATGCTTTAGTAAGAGCGAATTATATAAACTATAATAAAGACATTAAAGAAGATAAAAGTTACTTAGTTATGTTTTTTGAAAACTTATTACTAGGAAAAGATAATGAACTAGATAATAATAAGTTACATATTTAATGAAGGAGAATTTTAGTGAAAACTAAAGAAGAAATAACTAAAGTTGTCAATATGAATATTTTAGATGTAAAGTATGGTCCATCTGTTATGGACTTGAAAAATTATGCTAATAAGGGTAGAAGTAAAGTATTAAGATAACACTTAGTACTTTTTTCTTTATCTTGATTTATCTAAATATAAATAGTAAAATAAAAATATAATAGAACGAATTATTATAAGGAGTAAATATGGCTGAGGTTAAGAATAAAAAAAAATTTATAATAGCAACTATCTTAATAACATATTTTATAGTTTTTTTATGTTACAATTTTTATGCTGATGGCTTTTATAAATCTAACAGCAGTACATATGGATTATCTATGTTTTACACAATAAATAGCTTTAGTAACTTCTTACCATTTTATATATATTTGGGATTTTTAGCTACTAATTTTATTCCTAGTCAATACTATAAAAATAAATATAGTAAATTTCAAAACTTTATTATTACTAGAGTTACTAATAAAGGAAGAACTAAATATGAAATAAAAAAAGTATTAATATATTCTTTTATATTTAGAATTTTATTACATATTTTGGTCTTTTTTATAATAAATACATTTTTTGTAGAAATAAGTTTTTCTTTTTACAAAGACCCTTCATATTATCCAGATGGTTTTTTTGCTTTATCATCAAACTGTTTTTTATCTTTCATTTTATTTATCATTTATTCAAGTATTGGTTTCAGTATTTTCTCATTATTTATTTATAGTCTAATATATTATATAAGAAATTTTTATGTATATAAAATTAGTGGCATTATTATGTCAATAATAGGTGTTTTTCTACCAGCTTTCTTAGGTAATTTATACTTATCAATTTCTAATAATTATAATTCTTTATTAATAGGTTTACTATATTTAATTTATAGTGGCAATTTATTGTCACCTGGTATAGATACCTTGATATATCGGCCCTCAATACTTACAACAAATATATACTTTTTTGTAAGTTGTTTTGGATATTTATTAATAAGTTTAATTTTAATATTAATTAGATATAGAAAAGAGAGAAAATATGATTAAATTATTAAAAAAAGATAGATTACAATTTTTATTAATTTTTATTGTTACTAATATATTTTGCGCTATTTTTTTACTATCTCCTAAAAGCCCTAAAATTGATTTAATATCAAGTTTAACATCCACTAATTATATTACTTTAATATTAAATAATATCTATATATTTTATATGTTTAAAAAAGCTAAAAAAGTAATGTGATTAATAATTCAAAATGTCCTATTTTTAAATAAGGATTTACAAAACAAAA
>CAMMBL010000010.1 GCA_946494015.1 uncultured Mycoplasmatota bacterium
TTAAATAAAATAGTGGTAGTGATTTTCCTCACCAACACTATTTATAATACAACCAAAATAAAAATAATGCCACGATGATTTTTGCGTGCCATAATTTAAAGAAAATGGCAATGTGGAGATGGAAAAGTAGTCCAAATACCAATGAAAATAAGGGCGTTTTTTATAGAATATGGGAATTTTTAAAATTTATCAAACAAAAAGTGATATGTTCGAATTAAACATACCACTTTGTCAACAGCCTGAGAAGAATTTTTTTATAAATTCTCCTTTTTAATAAGTTCTAATAGGTAAAACAAGTTGTGTTAAACTATCATCTTCACTACTTTTTAAAAGTATAGGCTTAATCTCTCCAACAAAATGTAATTCAACTGTTTTAGTATTAAAAGATCTTAAAGCATCCATCATATATTTTGAACTAAATGAAACTTTAACATCAATATTTTGATCTTTAGAAATAACCATCTTTTCTTCTACTCTACCTATTTCTGCTGAAGAAGATTTCATAATTAGATTATCTCCATCAGTTTCTAAAGTAACAATATTTTTATCTTTATCGCTAGTTAAAATACTAACTCTATCAACAACATCATAAAAATCTGTTATATTAAAATGTAACTTAACTAAATAATCTTTAGGTAATAAATTTGAAGTATTAGGATAAGTTCCATTAATTAATCTAGATTGAAATAAAAGATTTTGATATTTAAATAAAACTTTATTATTGAATATATGAATTTCTACTACATCATTATTATCTTCAATAATTCTTGTAAATTCCACTAAATTTCTACTTGGAATAACAATATTTTGATTTTCTTTACTAATTTTATCAAGTTTAACTACTTTTCTAGCTAATCTATATGAATCAGTAGCATTACACTCTAACAAATCTCCAGTTATATTAAAGTTAATACCATTTAAAATAGCTTTATTTTCATCAATACTAGTAGCAAAAGAAGTTTGACTAACTATTTCTTTCAAAACATTTGCTGGTAACTCAATATGGTTCTTACTTTCTCCTAAATCCACACTAGGATACTCTCTTTCACTAATACCATTTAAATTAAACTCACTATTTTCTGTATAAACTAATATTTTTAGTTCATCAACTACTTCAATATTAATATATTTATCAGGAAGTTTTTTTACAATATCTAATATATATTTACCTTGAATAATAATACTTCCTTCTTGTTTTACTTCAATAATATCATTATTACCACAGTCTATAAAAGTTTGAATAGTAATATCATTATCACTAGCTGTTAAAGTTAATTTTTTAAAATCAAGATCAAATTTAATACCTGCTAAAACAGGAATAACATTTCTACTTGAAATAGCTTTAGAAACTTTATTTAAAGCTTCCATTAAAATTTCTTTTTGTATTGTAAATTTCATATTAATTCCTTCTTTCTTAAATAATATTTATAATTATATAGTGGAAATTGTGGAAAATTCAATTTTCCCATATAGTATATCATAATTTTGTCAATAATAGTTGTGGAAAAAAAAGTTTATAATTTAATATTTATCAACAACTATGGTTTAAGATCATTTTCTAATTTTTTTACAATTTCCGCTAAATCATGATTATTTTTTATCTCTTGTTCTATCTTTTCAACAGAATGCATTACAGTAGAATGATCTTTTCCTCCAAATTCAGTTCCAATTTTAGGAAAAGATTCATTTGTTAATTTTCTACATAAATACATAGCAATTTGTCTTGGGAAAGAAATATTACTACTTCTTTTTTTAGATCTAATATCTTCAACAGAAATTTGAAAATATTCAGCAACTATTTTTTGAATTCTTGTTATATCATTTTTTTCGCTTAAACCTTTACTAATGAAATCTTTTAAAGCTTCAATTGCTAAATTAATATCGATTTTAACGCCTCCCATAATAGTAGAATAAGCTACAAGTCTTGTAATAGAGCCTTCCAACTGTCTAACATCACTCCCTATATTAGAAGCAATATATTCAATAACATCTAAGGGAATATCTGTTTCAAAATTTCCAGCAATAATTTTCTTTTTTAATATTTCTTTTCTAAGCTCAAAATCAGGTGGATAAATATTAACTGTAAGTCCCCAACAAAATCTTGTCCTAAGCCTTTCTTCTAATAATTTTAAATCATTAGGAGATCGATCGGATGAGATGATTATTTGTTTAGAATCATTATATAAATTAGTAAAAGTGTGGAAAAACTCTTGTTGAGTTTGTGTTGCTCCCCCTAAAAATTGAATATCATCAATAATTAAGACATCAATATTTCGATATTTATTTTTAAAAAAATCTATATAACTAAAATTTGTTCCAGTAGCATCCTTTTTATTAATACCAACAAAATCATCTCTAAACTGATCACTTGTTACATATAATACTCGACGATTTGAATTTTCCACAATATAATTACCAATTGCATGCATTAAATGAGTCTTCCCTAACCCACTATTTCCATATATAAATAAAGGATTATACATTTTTCCAGGATTTTCAGCGACAGATAAGGCTGCTGCTTGAGCAAATTTATTACTATTCCCTACTATAAAATTTTCAAAACTATACTTAGGATTTAAATTTGATTTTTCTTTAAAAGCCTTAGGGACACCTTCTTCTTCTTTTGGTACTATATCTTCTTGTTCTTTTTGTCTGTTTAAAATTTCGTCTTTAAGTAAAAATTCAAGTTCAAAATTAGTCCCTGTAACTTTATTCAAAGCTGTTTTAATCAGTTCAAAATAATTATCTGACAAATGTTTTTTATGAATTGACATAGGTACTTCAATGATCGCTACCCCGTCATTAAGTTCTATTAAATCAACTTCACTAAACCATGTTTCAAAAGCTAAAGATGATAGCTCGTCTTTTATTTCTTTTAGAACATTTTGCCATATAATTTTGACATTCACCCTATCACCTCCCACCTGAATTTCATAAATCACATTTATAATACTCTAAATTTGTGGAAAAGAAAATAGCAAAATTAAAAAAATAAATTATCCACAATTTTTCGACAAAATTCTCCACAACTAAAACTTAAATATGACAATAAAAAATGAAGTTTTCCACATTTTCCACAATTTTTTATATCACAAGTTAAAAAAAGTTTTAAACAGGCTGTGCAAATTGTTGAAAACGATAAATATTCGAAATTACTAATTCAAAAATAATAAATTTGCGCATTTTCTTGACAAATAAACTCTTATTTTATTATAATAATGTAGATTTTAAGTCTGGAGGTGTAAAAATGAAAAGAACATATCAGCCTAATAAAAGAAAAAAAGCTAAGAAGCATGGTTTTTTTGCTCGTAAAAATAGCAAAGGCAACATTCTAAATAATCGCCGCAAGAAAGGTCGTAAAGAATTAGTAAAATAAAAGACCACTGTTTTTTCAGTGGTTTTTTTACTAAAATGGAAGTGATAGTGTGAATAAAAAATATATAATAAAAGAAAGTAAAATATTTGATAAATTAATTAAAACAGGAAACAAAATAAAAAATTATAATTTTGTAATTTTCTTTCAAGAAACAGCTGAAAATTATAATAAATATGGTATATCAGTTCCTAAAAAAATAGGTAAGGCAAATGTTAGAAATAAACTAAAAAGAAGGGTAAGGGCAATTTTAAGAATGTATCAAAAACCCTATGAAAAAACCTATAATTGTATTATAATTATAAGAAATAGCTGTTTAAAGTTAACTTATCAAGAATTAAATGACAGTCTAATAAAATTATTAAATAATATAAAATAAGGAGTTAATATGAAAAAAATATCATCAAAATTTAAAATTATAATAATTATTACATTAGTTTGTTTAGTAACAGGATGTCAAACAACTTTAGTAGATAAAGATAAACAACCTGTAAAAAATCCAGAAACAGGGCAAGCTCTAACAGAAAATATTTTATGTCAGCCTGAAAATGAACAAACTAGAAAACTATATAAAGAGAATGGAATAAAAGTAAATGAACTTCCAAAATGTTCAGAATTTACACCTACATCAGGTGAATATGATGGGCTATGGTCAACAATTTTTGTCAAACCATTAGCATTCCTAATTTTAACATTAGGAAAATATATTAATAGCTTTGCACTTAGCATTATAATCATTACAATTATAATTAGATTAATCTTATATCCATTTACTAAAAAAATGGCTGTTCAAAGTGAAATGATGAAAAAAGCAACTCCTGAATTAGAGAGAATAAAAAAGAAATATGAAGGAAAAACTGATCAAGATTCAATGCTAAAACAAAATGCTGAAATGATGATGGTTTATAAGAAATATAATTTTAACCCATTTTCTAGCTGTTTAATATCATTTATCCAATTACCTTTATTACTAGCGTTTTTAGAAGCTATAAATAGAGTACCAGCAATTTTTGAAGAAGATTTCTTAGGTATTCAATTAGGTACAACTCCTTTAATTGGATTTTCTAGTAATACCTTTTATATGTATATAATTCTTTTAATTATAATAGGCTTATCCACAATACTTATGTTTAAAACAACAAATAATCAAGCTACTGATCCTTCAATGAAAATGATGCCAATAATGATGTGTATTATTATTATCATAACAGCATTCTTTATGCCATCGGCATTAGGTATTTATTGGTCAATTGGTAATATCTTTGCCATAGTACAAAATATAGTTGTAATGAAGGGAATGGAAAAGCATGTTAAAAAAGCATAATTATATCGGCAAAACATATGAAGAAGCGGTAAATACAGCTACTATTGATTTGCAAGAACTACAAGCAAATCTCCTTATTAAGAAAAAGGAAGAAAAAAAGACCTTATTATCAAAAAAAGTTTCTATTGAAGTAATAGAAAAAAGAGATATAAAAGAATATTTAAAAAATTTAATTAAATCTCTTTTAAAGGATATGGGCTTCAAAGCCGAAATAGAAATAACTATTAATAATGATGTACCAACGTATCGACTTTATTCTAATAATGATTCCTTATTAATAGGAAAAGATGGTAAAAATTTAAAAGCCTTAACAATTGTTATAAATCAAATGTTAATTAAAGAAATAGGTACAAATTATCACTTTTTTATAGATGTAAATGATTATCAAGAAAAAAATGATAGAAATATAGAAAATTTAGCAAGGCGACTTGCTAAAGAAGTAAAAAATACTAAAATAGAAGTTAAAATGGATTCTATGAATTCTTATCAAAGAAGATTAGTCCATAATGCTTTAAATAATAATAAATATGTTTATACGGAAAGTACTGGAGAAGAACCTAATCGAGCTGTTATCATAAAGCCAAAAAAAGATTAGGTTTTTTTGTAAAATTATGACTAATTTTTTTAATCTAATTTCAACAACCTTTACAATTATTTTAAAATAAAATATAATAATGTGACTGAAAAGAAAGGAAGTGTTGCTTATAAATGAGTATAGAAAAAACTAATTTAGAATATATGGATGAATTAGATGATTTAAAATTTTTAAATGAGTTGTTATCTTTAGAATTGGATAATCTAAAGCAAAGAAAAACATACATTTTAAAATATAGAGAAGTTCAACATTATCAAAATTTATTAGATCAACTTCAAAAATTAAATGAAGATAATATTGAATTAACAAATATAAAGCAAAGAAAAGATGATTTATATTTAAAATATGAAGAAGTCCAAAAATATCAGGAATTAGTTGATGCTATTAAAGTATATACTGAATATAAGAATAAAATTTTAACATTTAAAACAAATAAAGAGGGTAGGATATATAATCAAAAAGGTTCAAAAATAAAGCTTTACTCACTAGAAAATTTAATAACATTTTATTTATCAGTAAAGAAAACAACAATAGTAAAGAAAAAAGACCTTCAAAATTATCGAAAAATAGCTTTAAAAAAATTACAGGGTCCAAAAAGTTATCCAGATGATGAAATAATAGAGGAATTTTTAGGAGTAGAAGTATATCAAAATCCTGAAAATTATCAAATAGAACCAATTAATCAAAAGACATTAAAAAATATAAGTACTTATCAATATGATAATTTAAACGAAATTATAAGTTCTAATAGTATACCAATAATATCATCACCCTTAACAGAAAGGGAAGAAGAAGCTTTTAAAAAGACAATATCACCTACAAAAGAAAAGCAAAAAATAAAAAAAATAGGAGAATAATATGATGGATGATACAATTGTAGCAATTTCTACAAAATTAGGAAAAGGGGCTATTTCTATAATAAGATTAAGTGGAGAAAAATCTATAGAAATAGTCAATAAATTATTTAAAGGAAAAGATTTAACAAAAGTAAAAAGCCATACAATTCATTATGGTTTTATTAATGATGGTAAAAATGATATAGATGAAGTTTTAGTAACCATTATGCTTGCTCCTAAAACTTTTACAAGGGAAAATGTTGTAGAAATAAATTGTCATGGAGGAATTGCTCCAACTTTAAAAATATTTGAACTATTAACAGAAAATGGTGCTAGAATTGCTAATCCTGGAGAATTTACAAAAAGAGCCTTTTTAAATGGAAGAATAGATTTAACTCAAGCAGAAGCTGTAATGGATATTATTAGTAGTAAAACAGAAAATGCTCGTAAAATGGCTCTATCTTTAGTAGAAGGAAATTTAAAAAAATATATAAATACATTTAGAGATAAACTAAAATATCTCCTTGCTAATATCGAAGTTAATATAGATTATCCTGAGTATTATGATATTGAAGAAATAACAAAAGAACAATTAAAAGAAACAATTAAAAATTTAGAACAAGATTTAAAGGAACTAATAAAAAAATCAGAAGAAAGACAAATAATTAAAAATGGTATCAAAACCATCATAATAGGGAAACCAAATGTAGGTAAAAGTAGTATATTAAATACATTTTTAAAAGAAGAAAAAGCTATTGTTACAGATATTGCTGGAACAACTAGAGATATAGTAGAAGGAAAAATCATTTTTGATGGAATTGAATTATCTTTAATTGATACAGCTGGTATTAGAAAAACTGATGATGTTGTTGAAAAGATAGGTGTTAATAAAAGTATCTCCTTAATAGATGAAGCCGATTTAATAATTGTAGTTTTAAATAGTAATGAAGAATTAAATGAAAGTGATAAATATATTTTAAATAAAGTAAAAAATAAAAATCCAATAATAGTTTTAAATAAAAATGATCTACAATTAAAAATAAATAAGAAAGATTTAAAATTTAAACATATTGTAAGTACTAATACTAATAGTTTAGAAGGAATAACTCCTTTAAAAAATGAAATAAAAGAAATGTTTAAATTACAAGAGTTACAAGAAGAAGATTATACTTATCTTTCTAATAATCGACAACTAATATTAGCAAAAAAAGCCTTAGCAAGTTTAAAAGATGCAAAAATGAGTTTATTAAATGAAGAACCAATTGATATAATAGAAATTGATTTAAAAGAAGTGTTTGATATTTTAGGTACTATAACAGGAGAAAGTTATAGTGATGAACTATTAGATGAATTATTTGCAAGCTTTTGTGTTGGTAAATAAATTATAAAACATAAAAAGAAAAGAGAGATGTTAAATGAAATATGATGTAATTGTAGTAGGGGGAGGACATGCTGGTATTGAAGCTTCTTTAGCTTGTGCTAGATTAAATCACAAGACTCTTTTAGTGACTGGAAATATTGATAATATTGCTGATATGCCATGTAATCCTTCAATAGGAGGGCCTGCTAAAGGTATAGTTGTAAGAGAAATAGATGCCTTAGGTGGAGAAATGGCTAAAAATACTGATAAAAGTTCATTACAAATGAAAATGTTGAATACTAAAAAAGGACCAGCTGTTTGGGCTTTAAGAGCTCAAGTAGACAAAGTCATTTATAAAAAAGAAATGCTAAAAACTTTAAAAAATCAAAAAAATTTAGATATCAAAGAAGCTCTAGTAAAAGAACTTCTTATAAATAATAATAAAGTAGAAGGTGTACTTTTAGAAAATGGTGAAAAAATACTAAGTAAAGCTGTTATTTTAACAACAGGGACCTATTTAAAAGGTGCAATATTAGTAGGAGATACTAAAAAGTCAGGTGGTCCTCATGGCGAAAAAGCTAGTAACTATTTAAGTCCTTTTTTAAAAAAAATAGGATTTAATATTTTAAGATTGAAAACAGGCACACCTCCTCGTATAGAAAAAAACAGTGTAGATTTTACTAAAATGCAAGAAGAAAAAGGAAGTAGTGAAGATATAACTTTTTCATATGATTCTAAAACGGCACTAGCCTATAAATATCAATTACCATGCTATTTAATATATACAAATGATAAAACACACAAAATAATACAACAACATCTTAATGAATCAAGTATGTATGGTGGTTATGTTGAAGGAGTAGGTCCAAGATATTGCCCATCAATTGAAGATAAAATAGTAAGATTTAGTGATAAAGAACGACATCAATTATTTTTAGAACCAGAAAGTCTTTATTATGATGAGTTATATCTACAAGGGTTTTCAACTAGCATGCCATACAAAGTACAAGAAGAAATGGTTCATTCCCTAGAAGGATTAGAACATGCTAAAATTCTAAAGTATGCATATGCTATTGAATATGATGCTATTGATTCTAAACAAATCAAACCAACACTTGAAACTAAAATAATAGAAAATCTTTATACAGCTGGACAAATAAATGGCACTAGCGGTTATGAAGAAGCCGCAGGACAAGGTTTAATTGCAGGAATAAATGCTTCATTAAAGTTAGAAAATAAAGAACCATTAATTTTAAAGAGAAATGAAGCATATATTGGAGTTTTAATTGATGATTTAGTTACAAAAGGAGTAAAAGATCCATATAGATTATTAACATCACGAGCTGAATATCGTTTATTATTAAGAGATGATAATGCTGATTTAAGATTACGTGAATATGGCCATCAAATAGGATTAATTAATGATGAAGTTTATGAAAAATTTCTAATAAAAAAGAAACAAATAGCTGAGTTAACCAATATATTAAAAGAAACAAAATTAACTCCAACCAAAGAAACAAATGAAAAACTAAAAGAGTTAGATACAGCATTATTAAAAGATAGTATAACATTATATGATTTATTAAAACGACCTAAAATAACAATGAAAGATATAGAAAAAATTAAACCCTTAAACTATTGCTCTGAAATAAAAAAAGAAGTAGAAATAAATGCCTCATATGAAGGATATATAAAAAAAGCTACTACAGCTGCATTAAAAATGTTAGATGAAGAAAATAAAAAAATCCCTACAGATATAAATTATAAAGAAATTCCTAATATAGCAAGTGAAGCAATAGAAAAACTAGAAGAAATAAGGCCGTTAACCTTAGGTCAAGCAAGACGTATTAGTGGTGTAAATCCCTCAGATATAGAAATAATATCTGTATATCTAAAGAAAAGAGGAAACTAATGACTATAGAAGAATTTAAAACTGAAATAGAAAAATTGGGACTAACAGTAACAGATGAGATGTTAGAGAAATTAGAAATAATATATAATGAATTAATTACTGTTAATAAAACTATGAATCTAACTAGAATTGTAAATAAAAAAGATATATATTTAAAACATTTTTATGATAGCTTAACTATAGCTAAAATATATGACTTATCAAAAGTTAGTACTTTATGTGATATTGGAAGTGGAGCTGGTTTTCCCGGTCTAATTTTAAAAATCTTCTATCCAAACTTACAAATAACTTTAATAGATGCATTATTAAAAAGAGTCAATTACTTAAATAATTTAATAAAGAAATTAGATCTTTCAAATATTAAAGCTTATCATATAAGAGCTGAGGATTTACAAAGAGAAAATAAAAGATTTGATGTAGTAACAGCACGAGCCGTCGCTCATCTTCCAAAACTATTAACATGGGCAATGCCTTTAGTAAACAAAGAAGGATGTTTTATTGCCATGAAAGGTGATGTTACTAATGAGTTAGTGGAAGCTAGAAAAATAATGTCCCAAAACAATTATAAAATAATTAAACAAAAAATATTTTCACTTCCATATAATCAAGGAAAAAGGACATTGTTAATTATAAAAAAGGAACAATAACATAATGAAAATTATTAGAGAAGATAAAACTTATATAAAAAAAGAAAAAATAGATTTTACAAAAATAGATAAATATGAAACCACAAAAATTTTAAAGTCTAAAAAAATTTTAAAAAATGTAATAGAAAAATATATAGTAAATGATTTTTCTTTCCTTTTTGATATATATGAAGAAGCCATGAAAACTAAAGAAACAGTAAGTAATACATATAAAAATTATCAAAAAAAAATTAGAACTATTGATTGTATAACATTATCTAAAATATTACAAAAAAAATTAGAAAAAATTAACATTAATACTTATATAATAACTTGTAAAGCTAAAGGCTTTTCTAATCATGTAGGAGATGAATTAATAAAAGAAGCACATACATTTCTACTATATCCTTGTTATAAAGATAATAAACTTTTTTTTGTAATATATGATCCAGGTTTTAGAATATTAGAACCAATAACTTTTTATAATAAATTATCGGTAAAAATACCCTATAAAAATGGGTATATTCAGATAAAATATGATAAAAATAATAAAATATACCCTTATTCATTAAATTCAAATATTAGAATGACAAGAGATTTTAAATTCATATCTTCAAATATAAAATGGTTTTTTAATCCATATGAAGAAACAAAAAATATAGATGATTTTCATAAATATGTTTTTCAAGCTAAATTTTCATACAAAATCATGCGCTATGATCCTAATCCTGATAATTGTATTTGTATAGGCTTAAATATCATTACTAAACAATTAGTTCTTTATACAAAATTAAAAGAAGAACACTATTATTTAAAGCAAATATTTAATAAAACTTCCAAAGAAATAAAAGATATTATTAAGCCATATTTAAAAAAGGCTAAATTAAATAAAAAAGAATACCATAAATTTATAAAACTTCTTAGAATTATTGAATTAGAAAAAGCATCGCCACTATTATTTAATAAAGTTTTAAAAGAATATAGCATGAATACAAAAAACATGATATAATGCTATTAGTAAAAATATAAGAATAAAAGAGGGATGAATATGGAACCAAGAGAAAATGAAGTAGTATATTTACATTTAGATGATATAATTCCAAATAGATTTCAACCACGTCAAATATTTGATGAAAAAGCCTTAAAAGAATTGGCTGTCTCAATTAAAGAACATGGTGTTATTCAACCTATAATAGTAAGAAATATAGGAAATAAATATGAAATAATTGCTGGAGAACGTCGTTATAAAGCTTCTGCCTTAGCTGGCCTTACAAAAATACCAGCTATAATCAGAAATTTAGATGATAAAGAAAGTAGTAAAGTAGCATTACTTGAAAACTTACAAAGAAAGAATTTAAACCCAATTGAAGAAGCAAAAACGTATCGTAAAATATTAGAACTTGATGATATGACTCAAGAAGAATTAGCTAAAACAATGGGTAAAAGTCAAAGTGCTGTAGCAAATAAATTAAGACTACTATCATTAACGGATGAAGTTCAAGATGCTCTTTTAAAAGATCAAATATCAGAAAGACATGCAAGAGCTCTATTATCAGTTCCAGATAAAGAAACGCAAAAGAAACTATTAAGAGAAATAATAGATAAAAAAATGACAGTAAGAGAATTAGAAGAAAAAATAAAACCTAAAGAAGAAGTAACACCAGAAGATATTAATGAAATATTAAATCCTCCAAGTGTAAGTGCTCAAGAACCAACAATAAATCAAAATAATAATTTTAATCAAAGTATAGGAATAGATTATTCTACACCACCTAAATTCATTGACTATGATACCCCAAATATTAGTGAAAATTTAGAAAGTACAGCAAATAAACCAATAGATATTGATGCTATTAAAGCTAATGCTAAAGAAATAGATATTACACCACCTCAAACAATAAAAGAAGTGACTAAAGAACCTACAAATAATTTTGAGCCACCACAACCTACACCAGGACCAAGTGGTAATTTTAAGTTTTTTAGTCCCCCTGAAGATGAAAAAACAACAAAACCTCAAAATGAGCAAATACCTTCAACAGAAAGTACTTCTACTTCTTTGTTTTCAAATATCCCACCAGCAACTCCCACTACAGATTTTAATAAAGTAGACCCCTTTAGTTATGGAACAGAAACTAAAAAATTAGATGATACAACTAGTACCTCAATGGATAAATTATTAGCTGGAGTTGAAAATAATAATCAACCAGCCACTACTACAATACCTCCAGTTGATACCTTTAATAATCCTTTCGCTCATAATCCAATATTTCAAGATAATGTAATTCAAGAAGAAAATAATAAAATAAAACAAAAACCTAGATATACATTAAATGAATCAATTAATTTAGTAAGAGAAACTACTAAAGAAATAGAAAATAGTGGATTTAATGTTGATGTAGAGGAGATGAATTTTGCAAATACATATCAAATAGTAATAAAAATTTCTAAAGAACAGAAGCAAGAAGAAAAGTAGAGATAATCTACTTTTTTTCCTAAAATAGTTTTCATAAAGCCATATTTTTGATACAATAAATAAGATAAATAAAAAGAAGAGAGTGATAAAATGGCAAAGGTAATTTCATTAGTAAATCAAAAAGGTGGAGTAGGAAAAACGACAACAAGTATTAACCTTTCAGCCTCTTTAGCTTTTCTTGGAAAAAAAGTACTGTTAATAGATTTAGATCCACAAGGAAATACAACAACTGGAGTTGGTATAAATAAAGGTGATATAAATCTAAGCGTTTATGATGTTTTAACAAATAAATGTAGAACAGAGGATGCTATAATAAAAACAAAATACAAAAAACTTTATGTTTTGCCAGCAACTATAAATTTAGCTGGTTTAGATATAGAACTTCTTGAAAAAAGTCAAAATGAACCAGGATTTGCTAAGGGAGCCCAATTAAAATATCATTTAGCTGAATTAGAAGAATATAACTTTGACTATATAATAATAGATTGTCCACCTTCTCTAGGCTTAATAACAACTAATGCTCTAACAGCCAGCAATTCTGTAATTATTCCTGTACAATGTGAATTTTTTGCCTTAGAGGGAATAATGCAGTTATTAAATACAATAAGATTAGCTCAAAAACAATTAAATCCTAACTTAGATATAGAGGGTGTACTTTTAACTATGTTAGATTCAAGGACAAACTTAGGCTTTGAAGTAGTTGATGATATTAGAAAATTCTTTAAAGAAAAAGTATACAATACAATAATTCCTCGCTTAATTAGATTAACAGAAGCTCCATCCCATGGGGAACCAATAATAATATATGATCCAAAAAGTAAAGGCTCAGAAGCTTATTTAAATTTAGCAAAGGAAGTGATTGATCGTAATGGAAAATAAAAGACGAGCTTTAGGTAAAGGCTTAGAAGAATTATTTAATAATGAACCTTTAAACATATCTCAAATAGAAGAAGAAATTGTTAATAATACTCCAAAAGAACAAATAATGGAAATAAATATAGATGAATTAAGAAGTAACCCTTATCAGCCTAGAAAAACTTTTGATGAAGAAAGCTTAAATGAACTAGCTTCTTCAATTAAAGAGCATGGTGTATTTCAACCAATTATTGCTAAAAAAAGCATAAAAGGATATGAAATAGTCGCTGGTGAAAGGAGAGTAAAAGCTAGTAAACTAGCTGGACTTAATACTATACCAGCTATAGTTAAAGATTTTTCTGATGAAGATATGATGGAAATAGCCCTTCTTGAAAATCTTCAAAGAGAAAACTTAAATGCTTTAGAAGAAGCTGAAGCTTATTATACCTTAAAAAACAAATTAAATTTAACCCAAGAAGAATTAGCAGTAAAAGTTGGAAAATCAAGAAGTCATATTACAAATATGCTAGGTCTTTTAAATCTTCCTTCTGAAATAAAAGATGAAGTTATAAAAGGTGAATTAAGTATGGGACATGCCCGTATTCTTAGTAAACTTGAAGATAAAGAACAAGCATTAAATTTAGCAGAACAAGTAATTACCGAAAATCTAAGTGTTCATAAACTTGAAGAACTAACTAATTCTAAAGAAGAATTTCATCGTAAAAAAGAAATAAAATCAAGAAAGCCTAAAGAAAATGAATACTCATATTTAATAAACGATTTGGAAGAAAAATTAGATACTAAAGTAAAAATTAAAAACAATAAAATAGAAATAAGCTTTAATAATGCCAATGATTTATCAAGAATTTTAGAAATAATGCACTTAGATAAGTAGGGAGGTTTTAACCTTGAAAGAATTTTTAGAAACAGATCTTTTTATATATATGGTCAGGCCAATAGTATATATCGGACTAGCCTATATTTTCTATAAAATTTTAACATTTCTAATTAATAGAGGTTTAAATAATAAACATATTAAGTCAAAAAATAGAAAAAGAGTACAAACTACGATAAGTCTTATTAATAATTGCTTAAAATATATAATTATTTTTTTAACTATCTTAATTATTTTGGGAAGTGTTGGTTTAGACGTTAGTAAAATATTTGCAGGATTAGGAATCATGGCTGCTGTTTTAACATTAGCCTTTCAAGATTTAGCCAAAGACTTTATCGCTGGAATATCTATAGTTATGGAAGATCAATTTGAAATAGGCGATAATGTTATGATTAATGGCTTTCGTGGTGAAGTAGTAGATATGGGATTAAAGACTACAAGAATAAAAGACTATAAAGGTGCTGTTCAAATAATTGCCAATCATATGATTACAGAAGTAATAAATTACAGTTTAAATCCATCTTTAGCTGAAGTTGATATAGCAGTTGATTATAAAAATGATTTAGATAAAGTAGAAAAAGTAATTAAGGAAACTATGACTAAAATAGATAATACCTATCAAAATCTTAAAGGAAAAACAGAATTACAAGGTGTAGAAATGATAGATCAAAATTCTATTACCTATAGAATTTCTGTAAAAACAAAAGCTAATCAAGATTTTAGTGTTCAAAGAAATATGCGTCGTGATTTTCAAGCGGCCCTATTAAAAGCAAATATAAAATTACCTCAAACACATATGGAGGTTCATAATGGAAAGTAAACAATATAAATTAAATGACATAGTAATATTAAAAAAAGGGCATCCTTGTGGAACCAATGAATGGGAAATTGTTCGGTTAGGAGCAGATATTAAATTAAAATGCCGAGGATGCGGGCGTTTAATATTTATGCCAAGAATCGAATTTAATAAAAAAATAAAAAAGGTAATTGAAAAGGAGAATGAAAATGCGTAATAAAAGAAAGCTCAAGCTTAAAAAATTCTATTTTCATCCTATAACAGTATATATATTTTTAATATTTTTAATAATAATTCTAAGTGCTGTTCTTTCAGGACTACAAATGCAAGCTACATATAATAGTATAAGCCCTACAACAAATGAATTAGAAAGTAACTTAGTAACAGTTGAAAATATGCTAAACTTTGATGGAATGAAATTTATATTTAGTAATGCAATGACTAACTTTTTAAGTTTTGCTCCTTTAGGTATGCTTTTATTAACACTTTTTGGTTTAAGTGTTGCTAATTCTACAGGTTTTTTAAATACTTTATGTAAAAGAAATTTAATAAAAATAGATAAAAAAATATTAACATTTATAATTTTATTTCTAGCAACAATATCATCATTAATAAATGATATAGGATATGTTATTCTAATTCCAATTTCCGCTCTTTTATTTTTATTAAATAATCGTAATCCTCATCTTGGAATAATAACCGCTTTTGCAGGAGTTAGTTTTGGTTATGGCGTATCAATCTTCGTTGGTAGTATGGAAGTAAACTTAATTCCTGATACAACAACAGCTGCGAGATTAATAGATTCATCAGCCCATATAAGTCTTACTTCTAATCTATTTATAATAATTGCCTTTTCTTTTATCTTATCATTAGTAGGAACTATAATTATTGAAAAAATTATTGCCCCTCGTCTTGGTAAATATAAAGATAATGACGAATTGACTAAAACAGAAGAATTAGTAGTAACAGATGTTAAAGAATTAGAGCAACAAAAAATAGAAATAGAAAAAAGAGAAAAAAGGGGTATTAAAACAGCCCTAATTACAGCTATAGTAGTAATAATATTATTTATTTATATGATTATTCCAAATCTTCCATATTCTGGTATGTTACTTGATATGGAAGAAGATACTTATCTAGGTCAATTATTTGGAACTAATTCATATTTTCAAGATGGTTTTACTTATATGATGGCTTTATTATTAGCATTAGTAGGAATAGCCTATGGAATAGGAGCTAAAAGTATAAAAAATGATAAGGACATAATTAATGGTTGTAAGGATACATTTGCTCCTATGGGAGAACTTTTAATGCTAATATTTTTTGTTTCCCAATTTACCGCTATTTTTAAACAAACAAATATAGGAACAATTATAGCCGCTTGGTGTGCTAATGCTATAAGTAGTATATCCTTTACTGGCTTACCACTTATAATTTTTACAGTTATAATAATAAGTATAGCAAATCTTTTTGTACCAACAGCAAGTGCTAAATGGTCAATCTTTGCCCCTGTAGTAGTTCCAGCTTTTATGCAATCAAATATTTCAGCTCCATTTGCTCAATTTATACTAAGAGCTGGAACTTCTATAACAGCAGGTATTACACCTTTGTTAGCATGTTTTGCAATATATATAGGATATTTAAATATATATAATAAAGATAAAACAAAACCAATAACAATTCATAAAAGTATAGCCTATATTCTCCCTTACTTTGGAGTAATTGCTATTACTTGGATTCTCTTAATAATAGGATGGTATCTAATAGGTTTACCATTAGGACCAGGAGTATATCCAACAATTTAAATACCGTAAGGTATTTTTCTTTTAAAATAAATAAAATCATGCTATAATATGAAACAGAAAAGAGGTATTAATTATGAGTTTAAAAGCTGGAATTATAGGACTACCAAATGTAGGTAAAAGTACACTGTTTAATGCCTTAACAAAAACCCATATTTTAGCAGAAAACTATCCCTTCGCAACAATAGATCCGAATGTAGGTATAGTAAATGTTAAAGATGAGCGAATCGATAAACTAGCTAGCATGTACAATCCTAAAAGAACAATTTATACAAGTTATGAGTTTATTGATATAGCAGGACTTGTAAAAGGGGCAAGTAAAGGGGAAGGACTAGGTAATAAATTTTTATCTCATATAAGAGAAGTAGATGCTATTTGTGAAGTAGTAAGATGTTTTGATAATGGAAATATAATCCATGTTGATGGAAATATTGATCCTATTAGAGATATCGAAACAATTAATCTAGAACTAGCGCTAGCCGATTTAGAAACAGTAACTAATAGAATAGGTAGAATTAGTAAAAAAGCTAGAATGAGTAAAGATAAAGATGAACTTTTAGAGTATGAAACTTTAGAAAAATTAAGAAAGGCTCTAGAAGAAAATACTCCTATAAGATTACTTGATTTAACAAAAGAAGAAAAAAATATTATTAAAAGTTTTAATTTTTTAACAGAAAAGCCTTTAATCTACTTAGCTAATGTTAATGAAAGTGATTTAGGTAATGATAATGATTATGTTAAAAAAGTTAAAGAATATGCTAGTAAAGAAAATGCTAAGGTTATTACAATTTGTGCTAAAGTAGAAGAAGAATTAAGTGAATTAGAAGATGATGATGTTAAAGAAATGTTAGAAGCTCTAGGACTAGAAAAAAGTGGATTAGACTCTCTAATATCAGCAACATATGACCTATTAGGACTTGCAACCTACTTTACAGTAGGACCAGATGAAGTAAGAGCCTGGACTTTTAAAAAAGGAATGAATGCTAAAGCTTGTGCTGGTATTATTCATACAGACTTTGAAAAAGGTTTTATTAAAGCTGAGGTTATATCCTATGAAGATTTAATAGAATGTGGTAGTGAACTAAAAGCAAGAGAAGCTGGTAAAGCAAGACTTGAAGGAAAAGATTATCTAATGCAAGATGGAGATATCTGTCATTTTAGATTTAATGTATAGTGGGAAAATTTATGTATTATTATGAAGAAACAGACAATGAAATAATAAAATATGAAGTAAAAATTAATAGAGAAAAGCTATTAAATTTAAGATATAATATTGTAAATAAAATAAAACATTATTGTTATGAAACGGATAATTTATCTGAACTTTCCTTCTTTGAAAATAATGATATTAGAAATTATCTTTCAAGAAAAACAGGAGAAAAGAAAGAGATGTCTATAAAGTTACATATGACGAATATCAACATCCAAAGTTAGCAGATTATATAGACAAATTACTACAAGTAAATTTAAAAGTCTTAAGTAAATAAAAAAAATATAAAGGAGATAGTTTAGAAAAAGACGATGTTATTGAACTATTTAATGAATCAAAACAAATAATTATGAAAGAACTAAATAAACCTTTGATGAATATAAATGTAGATGACTTAGTATATGAAGTAGAATATTTCCAAACTTTACAATCAAGGATAAAATTAAATGAAAAATAAGAAAATGCTATAAGTTATTATAAAAATGTAATGGCATGCTTAACATTTATAGCAGTTGATAAGTTAAATAAAGATGATATTAAAAGAATAAAAAAGTTTCAAGGAACTAGTTATACAAAGAAAAAATTAATTAAATAAAAACTAAAGAAAAAGATAGACTTTTCTTTTTTCTTTTGCTATAATACTAGCGAGTATTTAAAATGCTCCTTACCTAGAAATAGGTCTTATGTCCAGAAGGAGGTGTGTTTAATGACAAAATATGAAATTATGTTTATCGTTAAACCAGATTTAGAAGAAGCTACAATAAAAAAAGAAGCTGATAATCTAAAAAAAGTTTTAACTGATAGAAAAAGCAAAATTAATGAAGAAAAAGCTATGGGACAAAAAGAATTAGCTTATGAAATTAAGAAATATAAAAATGGTTATTATTTCTTATATGTAGTTGAAGCTACTAATGAAGCAATTTCAGAATTTGATCGTCTAGCTCGTATCAATGAAAATATTTTACGTCATTTAATCATAAGAGTAGATGATTAGGAAAGGAAAAAAATGAATAAAGTTTTTTTGATAGGTCGCTTAACTCGTGATCCTGAATTAAGATATACAGGAAATAATATCGCTGTAACTAGTTTTACAGTTGCAATAAATAGAACTTATACAAATCAAGCTGGAGAACGGGAAGCTGATTTTATAAATGTAGTAGTATGGCGTAGACAAGCAGAGAGTGTAAAAAATTATTTATCTCAAGGAAGTCAAGTTGCAATAGAAGGTAGACTTCAAGTTCGTAATTATGAAGATCAAAATGGTCAAAGAAGATATGTAACAGAAGTAGTAGCTGATAATGTTGAATTTATTGGCTCTAGGAGAGATAATACTGCATCTTCTAATTCAATAAATAATCAAACTCCTCCACCTGAACCTACACCATATGACTTTAAAGAAGATATACCATCATCAACTTCAAATACAGGTACAGATGTATCTAATAATCCATATGCTGATTTTGGATCAAGTATTGAAATTAGTGATGATGAGTTACCATTTTAAAAGGAGGGAAAACAATGGCAGAGTTTAATCGTCGTAAAAAGAAAGTATGCTTAATGTGTACGGGTAAGACATTTAATTATAAAGATGTAGATATTTTAAAAAAATATATAAATGAACGTGGTAAAATTTTACCACGTCGTGTAACTGGTAACTGTGCTCGTCATCAAAGATATATGGCAAGAGAAATAAAAAGAGCCAGAGCAATTGGCCTATTACCATATACAAAGTAAATAGTCATAAGCTATTTACTTTTTTAAATTTCTTAGCCTTTAAAAACTAACAAAATTAGTATATAATATTATTAAGCAACAAAGGAGGAACAAATGAAACTAACTGAAAAAAGAAAAGAAATAAAACAAATGCTAAGACATGCTAAGACAGTTTTTATCATGGCTCACAAAGATTTGGATTTAGATGCCTTAGGTAGTTCCATTGGTCTTTATTTTATCTTAGAAAGACTAGATAAAAATTGTTTTTTAATAATAGATGATACAAAATATGAATCAGGAGTAGCTAAAGTATTAAAAGAATTAGAAGGATGTCTAAATATTATTAAAAGTTCGCAAATTGAAGAAAATCTATATTTAAGAAGTAAAAAAAATCTTCTTATAATACTAGATACAAATAAAGAAGAATTAGTTCAATCAAAAGATGCACTTAACTACTTTCCTTTAGAAAATACAATAATATTAGATCATCATGATCTAGGAGAAACATCACTTGATGCAAAATTAAGAATTATCGATAATGAAATATCAAGTACATGTGAGATGATAGTTAATTTAATAGAAATGTATAAAATAGAAATGGATCCATATTATGCTACATTATTATTATCAGGAATTATCTTAGATACTAATAATTTTACTTTAAAAACAAATACAGAAACATATTATGCAGCCTATTATTTATCTAAAATGGGTGCTAGTACTAAAAAAGTCCAATATCTTTTAAAACAAGATTTAAAAGAATATATAGAAAGACAACAACTAATTACTAATGTAGATATCTTAGATGATAAAATTGCTATTGCTAAAGGAAGTCCCTATACCATCTATCGTCGTGAAGATTTAGCTAAAATCGCCGATACATTATTATTTTTTAATGATATAGAAGCATCATTTGTTATTGGAAAAACTACATCTAAAACTGTTTCAGTAAGTGCTAGAAGTCTTGGCAATTATAATATATCTCAATTACTTACAAAATTAGGTGGCGGTGGCGATAAAATGGGAGGAGCTGCTAAATTAAGCAATACAACAATCAGTAAAGTAGAAACAAAAATTAAACAAATTTTAAAAACAGAAGAATAAAAATAGAAAGGAAAGAGATAAATGGAAGTAATATTTATTAAAGATCTAAAAAATCAAGGTAAAAAAGGTGAAATAAAAAATGTAAAGAATGGTTATGCTGAAAATTATCTAATTAAAAAAGGTTACGCTATTAAAGCAACTAAAGAAAACTTATCAAAACTAGCGCAAGAAAAAGAAAATAAATTAAATCTTGATAAAGAAGAAAAAGCAAAAGCCATTAAATTAAAAAAAGATCTTGAAAAAGTAGTTTTAACTTTTAAAGTAAAAACAGGAGAACAAGATAAAGTTTTTGGAAGTGTTAGTCTAAAACAAATAAAAGAAGAATTAGAAAAATTGAATTATAATTTTACAAAACAACAAATAAATTTATTAGATTCTATGTCATCTCTTGGCTTTCATTATATAGAAATACAACTACATAAAGAAGTTAGTGCCAAAGTAAAAGTACATTTAATAAAATAGGAGGTGTATTATGCCTATAAAACAACTACCCCAAAATTTAGAAGCTGAAAAAAGTGTTTTAGGTTCTTGTTTTTTATCAAATAATGCTTTACTTATGGCTATTGAAAATTTAGAAGATACAGACTTTTATGACCAAAGAAATGCTAAAATCTTCAAAGCACTAAAAAATTTAGTAGAAGAAAAAACACCAGTTGATTTTACAACCTTAACAACAGCTTTAACTAAATTAAATTTTTTAAACGATATAGGTGGAATTCCTTATTTAACAGAAATTACCACTTTTGTACCTACCGCAACTAATGTAGAATATTATATTAAAGAAGTATCTAATGCTTCTTTATTAAGAAATTTAATAGAAACAGCGACAGATATAGCAACTTCAGGATATAATAATGAAGAAAATATCAACGATATTTTAGATAAAGCTGAAAGAAAAATACTAACAATAGCTAAAAATAGAAAAGCTAGTGAATTTAAAAGTATTCAAAAAGTATTAATAAAAACAGAAGAAGATTTACAAAAATTAGCTGAATCTAAAGGAGAAATAACAGGAATAGCCACAGGTTGGTATGATTTTGACAAAATAACAGCTGGATTGCATGAAAATGAACTAATTATTCTAGCTGCTAGGCCTGGTATGGGGAAAACCGCCTTCGCATTAAATCTAGCTACTTATGTAACAACTCATACCGATAAAACAGTTGCTGTATTTAACCTTGAAATGGGTGCTGAACAATTAGCTAATCGTATTATTTCTTCACTTGGGCAAATTGAAGGTTATAAATTAAGAACAGGTAAAATGCTAAATAATGATTGGAAAAGATTTGATCAAGCTGTCAGTCGATTAAATGATGCAAAATTATATATTGATGATACTCCTGGAATAACAATTGGAGAGATAAGAGCAAAATGTCGGCGTTTATCATCAAGTACAGATAAATTAGATTTAGTTATTATAGACTATCTTCAATTAATATCAGGAGGAAAAAACTATGGCGCTAATCGTCAGCAAGAAGTTGCTGATATTTCAAGAAGTTTAAAAACTTTAGCAATGGAGTTACATATTCCAATAATTGCTTTAGCTCAGCTATCACGTAGTGTTGAAGGTAGAGAAGATAAAAGACCAATGTTATCAGACTTAAGAGAATCAGGATCAATTGAACAAGATGCTGATTTAGTTGGCTTTTTATATAGAGATGATTACTATAATAAAGAAAATAATAATGAAAATAATGCTACTAGTGTTAGTGAATTTATTATTGCTAAACATCGTAATGGTCCGCAAGCTACCATAAATTTACTCTTTAAAAAAGATACATCAACTTTTTTAAATATGAGTAAACAAATGCAAGAGGAGGAATAAGATGAATTTTAAAAATTTTCTGATAATTATAATTGCCTTACTAATAAGTATTGTTCTAATATTTATTACACCACCTCAAGAAGAAAAAAATCCCAATAAAGTTTATCGTGTGTATTTAGCTGGCAAATCTATTGGTTTAATTAAAGATAAAGACTCATTAAATACTTATATTGATAAAGAACAACAAGTTTTAAAAGATAAATATCAAGCTGATAAAGTTTATGCGCCTGAAGATTTAAAAGTAGTAAAAGACATAACTTATAATGAAAAAATATCAACAACTCAAGAAATTTACAATAAAATAAAAGATATTGAACCTTTTACTATTAAAGGGTATGAAATAACAATTAAGGGAATTGATACTACTAATGAACAAGGAGAAAAAGTAAAAGGTGTTGATCAAAAAATATATGTCTTAGATAAACAAGTTTTTGAAGATGCAATGGATAGAACAATAAGATCATTTGTTAATAGTGATAGTTATGATAAATATTTAAATAATAAACAAGCTGCAATAGAACCTGGAAAAACAGGAACTATCATTGAAAATGTATATATAGAAAATAAAATAATTGTTAAAGAAACTAACATTCCATCTGATGCTACAATATATGAAAACAGTGATGATTTAAGTAAATACTTATTATTTGGTTCACTAGAAGAACATCAAAAATATAAAGTTCAGCCAGGAGATACAATTAGAGATGTTTCCTTTAATAATAAATTATCTAATGAAGAATTTTTAATTGCAAATCCAGAATTTACAGATGTTAATAGTTTGTTATTTGAAGGACAAGAAGTAAATATTAGTATAATTAAACCTCAATTTAGATTAGTTGAAATAGATCATCAAGTTACAACTCAAGATATACCTTATGAAACAGAAACAAGATATGATAATACCAAGTATACAAATTATGAGGAAACTATTCAAGAAGGAGTAGTTGGATCTCAACTTGTAACTTCTAAAGTTCAAAAAGTAAATGGTCAAGTAGATAGTGCTGTTATTGATAATAATGCAACACAAGTGTTAAAAGAACCAGTAAAAAGAATTATAGTAAAAGGAAGCAAACAAAGAGGAAGCAGTGGTGGCGTAAGTAGTGGATTAAGTAGTAACAGTAAAGTTGAAGGTTACTGGTTATGGCCTACAAGAACTCCATATTATATTAGTAGTCCATATAGCTATCGTTGGGGAACACTACATGATGGTATGGATATAGCAGGAGCTGGCTTTGGTTCACCAATATATGCATCTAATAATGGTATAGTAGTAGCATCAACATATAAATATGATAATGGACAATATGTTGTTATTAATCATAATAATGGTTATTATACAATGTATGCCCACTTAGCCGAAAGATATGTTAGTGTAGGACAAGAAGTTTCTATGGGAGATACAATAGGTTCAATGGGAAGAACAGGAGCAGCAACAGGAGTTCATCTTCATTTTGGATTATGGAGAGGATACCCATATAGTAGAGGTTCATCATCGTTAAATCCAATGAGTTTATTCTAATGAAAATAAAAGTATTGGCGAGTGGCTCAAAAGGAAATTGTTCATTAATTGAAACAAACACCACTCGCTTTCTCATTGATATTGGAATAACCTATCAAAGATTAAAAAAAGAACTAGAGAAAATAAATTTAACGGTAGATGATATAGATGCTCTCCTTTTAACCCATGCTCATAATGATCATGCAAGTGGGCTTAAAGTCCTATTAAAACATAGTAATTTTAGTATTTATGTTAATAAAGATATTATGAAAGAATTAAATATAAATATAGATAGAGAAAGAATTAGGCTATATGATGATATTATGTTTTTAAATAATAAAACAGAAATAAATGTTTTTAAAACTTCTCATGATGCTAAAGGATCAGTAGGTTTTCTAATTAATGAAGACAATTGTTCTTTAGTTTATATAACAGATACTGGCTATTTAAATAGAAAATATTTTTCTTTACTTGCCAATAAAAATATTTACTATATTGAAAGTAATCATGATGAGAAGATGCTTATGGACGGACCTTATCCTTTCTATTTAAAACAAAGAATACTTAGTGATGAAGGCCATTTATCAAATGAAACAACTTCAAAATACCTTAAAAGATTAGTAGGGGATAATACTAAATATATAATATTAGCTCATCTAAGTGAACATAATAATACAGAAACTCTAGCCTATGAAGCAACAAAAAAAGCTTTAGAAGATAAAGAAAATATAAAAATAATTGTGGCTAAACAAGATCAAGCCTTAGAAGAATTAGAGGTAGTATATGATAAAGCTAATATGTATAGGTAAAATAAAAGAAAAATATCTAAAAGATGCTATTTTAGAATATAAAAAAAGGTTATCTAAGTATACAAAACTAGACATAATAGAACTACCAGATATAAACTATCCTGAAATAGATAAAGTAAAAAAAGAGGAAGGAAAACTCATTTTAAAGCATTTAAAAACAAATGATAATATTATTGTATTAGATATAAATGGACAAGAATTAACATCAATAGAACTTACCAACAAATTATGTAAATTAGAAGAAATAAATAGTAATATTACATTTATAATAGGAGGAAGTTATGGTTTAAGTGATGAAGTAAAAAAAAGAGCATCTTATAGCCTTTCTTTTTCAAAATTAACCTTTCCTCATCAATTATTTAGAGTAATATTATTAGAACAAATATATAGAACTTATAAAATTAGAAATAATGAGAATTATCACAAGTAGGGGAGATGTAAATATGATTGGAAATGATTGGGATATCTATTTAAAAGACGAATATAATAAAGATTATTTTAAAAACTTAATAGCTTTTGTTAATAAAGAGTATAAAGAAAAGACTATTTATCCACCTAAAAATGAAATATTTAATGCACTAAGGCATACAACGTATAAAAATGTTAAAGTAGTAATATTAGGTCAAGATCCATATCATGGATATCATCAAGCTGAAGGCTTATCGTTTTCTGTTAAAAATGGTATAAAAAAACCCCCTAGTCTTCAAAATATTTTTAAAGAATTAAACAATGATTTAGGTATACCCCTACCTAAAACAAGTAGTCTAATTCCGTGGGCCGATCAAGGAGTACTACTTTTAAATGCTGTTTTAACAGTAGAAGAAAACAAAGCTGCCTCTCATAAAGATAAGGGCTGGGAAATTTTTACTGATAAAATAATAGAACTATTAAATAAAAAAGAACAACCAATAGTTTTTATTCTTTGGGGAAGCTTTGCTAGAAATAAAAAGAAACTTATTACCAATAATAATCATTATATTATAGAATCAGCTCATCCTTCTCCCTTATCTGCATATAATGGCTTCTTTGGTAGCAAACCATTTTCTAAAACTAATAATTTTCTGATATCTAAGGGATTAGAACCTATAAATTGGCAAATAGACTGATGCAATAGCATTAGTTTTTTTTAATCTAAAATTGGTAAAAAATGGAAAAATATAATTATTTTTGACATTTTTAATCTAAAAAAAACATCAATTATTAAACAATTAATGTTTTAAAATCTCAAAACTCTCTTTTTTTTCAATCTTATATGTTTCTATATCCTGATAATGAGAAAAAATTTTGATCAAATTGGTAGGAAATTTATGAGCAAGCAACTCAATTTTTTCTCCGTTATCATTATAATATTTTAAAGCAGCTCTTAAATCATTTTCATTTTCATTTAGTTTATCAATTAATGTATCCAATTTTTTAAAATCTAATTTATCTTCATAATCATCAATTAATTTCCAAATTTCAGTCGTCATAGTCGCTAATTCTTGATAAAGATCATGATGACTAATTCGCATAGACTTTAATTTAATAACCTCAGGAATATCCTTAATTTTTGCATCTTCTAAAATATTAACAATTTTAAGTAATATTTCCTCTTTTTTTTGTAATAAAATATCTAAATTATTATCAGCTTCATTTACTTTAATATATAAAAAATTATATTTATTCTTATAAACTAAAACCAAAATAACACCAATTAAAATAATAAGTATAACAGATATCCCAATAATTAAATAAATCACTAGTACCACATCCTCTAACTTAATTATAGCAAAGAAAAAGAGAAGAGTAAATTATCTTAAATTAATATCTTCTCTAAATTCTACATAGTTAAGATAAACAGCCCATAGTAAATAATTATAACCATTACTATCATCTCTTACGACAACATAATCTCTCCCAGCACCAACAATTGTTCCTGTAAACACTTTATCACGCCATTCCAAAGAATCAGAATATGACATATAAAAACTAGCAACTTTTCCAATATTTAATTCTAAAATATTTTCAGCATAGGCCATATCACCACTGATTGGAACAGTATTACTATTATTAGAACCACTATTCATATTAGGAGTATAATCATAATCAAAGTTTTGATATGGGGGATCTGTACTTTGATTAGGATAAGTATCAAAATTATTATTCATAAAAATCATCCTCTCAAATTAATTTTATGAATAAACCTATAAAATATACTAATTATTCTTTGTTATCTCATCAAATACAGGATCATCATTACTAGGTTCAGTTCCTTTAATATAATACATAATTATCTTTTTATTATCTTCATCACTAGCTGGCTTACCAGTAATAGGATTAACTAAAACTCCAACAACATTATCAGGCTGTTTATACCAATTATCAGGTTTATCTTTCATATAACTTTCCATTGTATTAAGCCAAATATTTTGAGCATATTTATATTCGCTAGACTGTAAATCTCTACTATCATCATATCCGCACCATACTGCTGTGACAACTTCTTTATTGAAGCCAATATACCAATTATCCGTATTAGTAGTACCACTTTTTAAAGCATATTTATGAGTCATTCTACTAGCAAGATTAACAGCAGTTGGATAATTATAATCAATAAAATTAGTATCATATGTAGCTGTTAATAAATTATCTAAAATAAAAGTTAAACTAGAATTTAAAATTAAATCTTTTTCTTCATTCGCTTCATATAAAATATTACCTTCTTTATCAATAACTTTTGTAATAAAATGGGGTTTAACTTTATATCCTTCATTAGCAAAAGCTGAATAAGCTCCAGCCATTTCTAACATACTAATTTCACTAGTACCTAGAGCAAGTGAAGGAACTTTATCAAGTTTAGAAGTAATACCTAGTCTTCTAGCCATATCTATAAGTGTATCTTCACCTAAAAACATATGAGTTTTAACAGCATATATATTTTCAGAATAAGCAATAGCTGTAGCCATAGAAATAGGTTTATTACCATAAGTACCATTATAATTTTGGGGCGAATAAGTTTGATTATTACTAAAAGTAAAAGTAGTTTCTTCACTAGTAAAAGTAGTAGAAGAAGTAAAACCATTTTCAAGAGCAGCATAATAAAGAAAAGCTTTCATAGTAGAACCAACTTGCCTTTTAGCATCAATTGCTCTATTAAACTCAGATTTACTATAATCTCTCCCACCTACTAGAGCAATAACTCTCCCAGTACTTGGTTCCATCATAACACTAGCTGTTTCTAACTCGCTATCAGGCATTGTATTTTTAACAGTTTCCTCTAACTGCTTTTGAGCATCCATATCAAGACTTGTATATACTTTAAGACCACCAGTTTCTAAAAAAGATTCAGGAATTTCTTTAAGACTTTTTAACTCCTCAACAACGGCATCTTGATAATACATAACACTCTCTAATTCATCTTCTTCATCTTCACCCACAAACTTAAGCTCATAATCTAAAGCTTTATTATATTCACTGTTACTAATAACTCCATCATCATACATATTCTTAAGTATCATTTGTTGTCTTTTTGTAGCCTTTTCCAAATTAATAAGAGGAGAATAATTACTGGGAGATTTAGGAATACCAGTAAGCATAGCCGCTTCCGCTAAAGTCAAATCTTTAGCACTTTTTCCAAAATAAAATTTACTAGCAGTCTCTATTCCATATTTACCATGCCCATAATTAATAGTATTTAAATATCCCTCAAGTATTTCATCTTTACTATAATGAGATTCAATCTCTATTGTATACCACATCTCATCCCATTTTCTTTGCCAAGTCTTATCAAAATCTAAAAATAAATTTTTAGCATATTGTTGAGTAATAGTACTAGCACCCTGACTAGTAGTACCACTAGTAATATTAACCATTAAAGCCTTAGCAATTCTAAAATAATCAAAACCTTTATGCTTATAAAAATTTTTATCTTCTGTATTAATAGTTGCCTTTACTAAATAAGGTGATATCTCATCAAGACTAATCCATTCTCTTGATCCACTTCCCTGAAAAAAAACTTCATTATTTTTATCAAATAACATAAAACTATTAGCATTTTTTATCTCAATTTTAGGACTAAGTTTTGCATATGAATAAACAGCAATATTTCCAACAATAAAAACAATTACCAATATTAAAAATATTTTTAAAACTTTTTTTAAAACTTTCATAAAAAGCCTCATTCCTTTCTCTACGTTCAAGGCACACATAGGAATTAAAA
>CAMMBL010000011.1 GCA_946494015.1 uncultured Mycoplasmatota bacterium
CGACTTATTGCTTTTTTTCTATATTGATGGTGTCACATCAATTGTAACTCTACATTTTTTATTTTGTCTATTACTAAAAAATATTGACTTTGGAATAAAACACTGCTATAATTTTAATCGGTACATTTTATATCCCCACTAGAACTTAAGTTGTGGGAAGACTTAGGTTAGTTAGTAGAAGGAGAATATTATGAAAAGTTATATGCAAAAGAAAGAAACAGTAGAGAGAAAATGGTACGTTATTGATGCTGAAGGAAAACCTTTAGGTCGTGTTGCTAGTAAAGCTGCACATATCTTACGTGGAAAGCATAAGGCTACTTATACACCTCATATTGATTGTGGTGACTATGTAATTATTACTAATGCTTCTAAAGTATTACTTACAGGTAAGAAGTTAGAAGATAAGAAGTATTATAGTCATTCAGGTTATCCAGGTGGACTTAGAACTAGAACAGCTAAAGAAATGATTGAGAAATATCCAGAAGAAATGGTAGAAAAAGCCGTTAAAGGAATGTTACCAAAGAATCGTTTAGGTAGAGCTATGTATAAGAAATTATTTGTTTATGCTGGTAGTGATCATAAACATATGGCTCAAAAACCTGTTGAGATGGATGTATAGGGAGGTAAAAAAATATGGCAGAAATTAAAAAAGTATATACAGGAACTGGTAGAAGAAAAACTAGTGTTGCAAGAGTAAGACTTACAGCTGGAACTGGTAAAATTACTATCAATGGTCGTGATGTTAATGAATATTTCCCATATCCAACTTTAGTTATGGATTTAACAGGGCCACTTGATGCTACTAATACTCGTGAGATGTTTGATGTTGATGCTGATGTAACTGGTGGTGGTTTTTCTGGTCAAACTGGTGCAGTTAGATTAGGAATAACAAGAGCGTTATTACAATATGATGCATCTACTCCAGCAGATTCAGAGAATAGTTATCGTAAAGTTTTAAAAGCTGAAGGATATATTACTCGTGATGCTCGTAAGAAAGAACGTAAGAAACCAGGTCTTAAGAAAGCAAGACGTGCTCCACAATTTAGTAAACGTTAATCTATTGTTTCTAAAGTATCGATTTATTGTCGATACTTTTTCTTTTGTGATATACTATAAATTATGAAGAAATGTTTAAGTAATTTTGATTTAAAACTTGTTGCAATTATTACTATGACAATAGATCATATTGGCGTTGTTTTTGGAACTATCTTTTATAATTTTTTACGGGCTATAGGAAGACTTTCTTTTCCTATTTTTGCCTTTTTATTAACAGAAGGGTATATACATACTAAAAGTTTTAGTAAATATTTTTTAAGACTTTTGGGACTTGCTATGATATCAGAAGTAATATATGATTATTTTTTCTATGGAAATTTTATTTATTTGAAAGCTAATAATATTTTTTTTACTCTTGCTTTAGGACTTTTAACTTTATGGTTTTTAGATAAAGGTAAAAAACTAATTAAAAAACATTTTAAAGAAAAAATAGATGAAGTTATTCTTTTACCTGTAACATATTTATTGATTATTATTATTTTTGGTTTATTAGCTGAATTTTTAAATTTTAGTTATGGTTTATTAGGTATTTTTATTATTAGTTTTTTCTATTTATTTAAAAATAATTTTATTTTAACTTTTATATCTATTAGTTTGGTAACTTTACTATTAGGAGAAGTGATGCAATATTTTTCGTTACTTTCTTTAATATTTATTTATTTTTATAATAAGAAATTAGGAAAGAAATGTAAGGTGTTTTTCTATTTATATTATCCATTACATATATTAGTATTAGGACTTCTTAAGTTGTATTTATTAGGCTAATAATGTTTCTTTTCTTATTATTTTTCATAGACTAAGTTAGAGGTGAAGTGTATGCTAAATTTAACATTACTACAACAAATGTTGGTTGTAGCGATTGCCCTTAGTGTTGTAGTCTGTGCTTTTATTCAAAAAACGAAGAAGTTTTTTCCATGTTCTAGTTGCTTAATTATTTATAATTTAGTAGTTAATTTTATTGTAGGTACTCTTTTTTGTATTACTTTTACAAGTGTTAGTTTTCCTAACAGTTTATGGGTTTCTTTTTTTAGTTTTATAGGTGCTGATACTATTTATAAGTCTTTAGAAGGTAAATTAAAAGATTATTCATCATTAGTTAATACTGATTATATTACTGTTAAAAAGTCTAATATTATTAAAGTAGATGAGAAGGGTAGTGATAAGTAGTGGAAAAACCAATATATCCTAGTCCTTATATGCGAATAACACAAGGATTTATGATGGGAACACATGCTGATAGTTATGCAATTGATGATGCTGGTAGTGATACTGGTATAGATTTTATCGTAGCACCTTTTACAGGTATTATTAAAAAAATATATACAGCTGATGCTAATGAAGTATGGCTTGAAAGTAGTGAACCTGTAATTTATCCTGATGGTACTGTTGATTATATGACAATGTTATTTGCTCATGATAATGATATCTCTAATTTGTTTGTTGGTAAAGTTATAGCACGTGGAGAAAGATTTTATGAAGAAGGTGTCGCTGGTAATGCTAGTGGTAATCATGTTCATATGGAATGTGGAAAAGGAAAATTTACTGGTAGTGGATGGCATAAAAATAATGCTGGTTACTGGTCTATTAATAATGGAAAAAATCCCACAGAGTGTTTATGGGTTGATGATACTATTACTATTTTAGATAGTTATGGTTATACCTTTAAAAGGATTGAGCCAGAAGTAGTTGTTCCAGATACTCCTTTAGAAGATAATACTTCTATTGATACTTTTCCAGCTGTAGACGATCAGGTAGATTCAGATAATACAAATGATAAAGATAATAATGTTGATAGTAGTGAGATAGTTAAACCTAAGCTTATATTTACTTGTAAAAGTGATGATATTTATGCAATAGAGTTAAAAGCAGGGCAAAAATTATATTTAGAATAAATAAAAAAAAGAGTCTATTGACTCTTAACCTAGGGCGATATCTAATATCATCATTACCATAAATCCTAAAATTGTGAATAAGGCCATTAGGTCTTTTTTCTTATTGGTTTGACTTTCTGGAATTAATTCTTCAACAACAACATATATCATCGCTCCGGCTGCAAAGGCTAATAAGAAAGGTAAAATTATTTGTACTTTTAAAACTAATAAGGCTCCAATTATAGCGGCAATTGGTTCAACTATACCTGATAATTGTCCAAAGAAGAAAGCTTTTCCTCTTGTATAACCTTCACGTCTTAAAGGTAGAGAAACAGCGCTACCTTCTGGAAAGTTTTGTAGACCAATACCAAGAGCAAGAGTTAGAGCACTAGTTAGAGTTGATCCTGTTAAAGAATATGCAAGAGAACCGAAAGCTACCCCTACAGCCATACCTTCAGGAATATTATGAATGGTAATTGAAGATATTAACATAAAACATCTTTTAGCTTTAGAACTATTTTCTTTTTTTCTTTTTTTATCTAAATAATCATATATTTTATCACTAATAAATAGTAAAACACCCCCACTTAAAAATCCTAAGGATATTATTAACCAACTGATCATATTTAATTCATTAGCCATTTCTAAAGCTGGGGATATTAAACTAAAAAAACTAGCGGCTACCATAACACCAGCTGCAAATCCTAATAGAGCATCCATTAATGTTTTATTTACTTTTTTAAAGAAAAAAACAATACTTGCTCCTAGGGCTGTTATACTCCAAGTAAATATACAGGCAAAAAATGCTTGCAGTACTGGTGATAAATTAATAAAAAAATTTAACATTATAACACCTCTAGTTGTAAGGTATGCATAAAGTGTTAATAGTAGTGGGCATAAGATAAAAATATATTAATAATTTATAGTTATATGATATGATAAAGTTATATTTTGGAGGGATTAGAGTATGAATGATGTATCAATAGAAGTAGCATCTAATATATTACTAGTTATGAGAAAAAATATATTGATAGATGAAGTGAAAATATTAAATAAGAAATAACTATATTTGTTTATTAAAGAATTAGATCATAATTCTGATACAGTTAAGTTGATAGAATTTTTAACTAGAATATTATGTGATTTGATTAGAATGGAATTAATGGGGGTAGGTGTTGATAGTTCAGATGGTCAAGAGTTATTAAAAAATAAAAATAGAAGATTAAGGAAGAAGTTTTATGAAAGAAGAAGATTTAGAAATAGTTTATTCCAAAGATAATTTAGCGATTGAAAAAGATGAGAGTAAATGTATTTCTTGTGGATATTGTGTTAAAACTTGTCGTGATGAAGTTACGGTCGCTAGAATGTATGAAATTAATAAAAGTATAGAGCCTATTTGTATAAACTGTGGGCAATGTGTTAATATGTGTCCTACTGAAAGTATTCATGAGAAGTTTGATTATTTAAAACTTAAGAAATTATTAAAGGATAAAAGTAAAATAAAAACTGTAAGTATCGCTCCTGCTGTAAGGGTAGCAATTTTAGAAGAATTTAGTGATGATTTAGGACAAAACTCAGAAGGAAAAATTGTAACTGCTTTAAAAAAGATAGGCTTTGATTATGTTTTTGATATTACTTTTGGAGCGGATTTAACTATTATGGAAGAAGCAATGGAGTTAGTTAAGAGGATTAAGAATAAAGAAACTTTACCGATGTTTACATCATGCTGTCCAGCTTGGGTAAAGTATGTGGAGATTTTTTATAAAGAATTTATTCCTAATTTATCTACTTGTAAGAGTCCTATTACGATGCAATCTACTGTAATTAAAACTTATTTTGCAAATAATAAAAAGATTAAGCCTAGTGAAATTTTAAATGTAGTAATTGCTCCTTGTACAGCTAAGAAAAGTGAGATTAAAAGAAAAGAGATAAATAGATCAGGCTGTGATGATACTGATTTTGTTTTAACGACAAGAGAGTTAGCTTTATTATTAAAAGAAGAAGCTATTGATTTAAAAAGTTTAGAGAACAGTAAATTTGATTCTCCTTTAGGTAAAGGAAGTAGTGCTGGTCTTATTTTTGGAAATAGTGGAGGCGTAGTAGAAGCGGCTCTTAGAACTGCTTATTATTATTTAACAGGAAAAAATTTAAATAAAAATACGATTAAGTTTAATGAAATTAGAGGCATGAAAGGTATTAAAGAGGCTTCAGTTTTAATAAATAATATAGAAATTAAAGTTGCTGTAGCAAATGGTATGAAAAATGCTAAAATATTATTAGATAAGATTAAAAATGGAGAAGCAACTTATCATTTTATTGAAGTTATGAACTGTTTAGGTGGTTGTATTGCAGGAGGTGGACAACCTAAAACTACTTTACTTAATCTTGATAAAACACTTCTTGCTAGGATGACGGGATTATATAAGGAAGATGATAAGGCTAAGATAAGATTTTGTCATGAGAATAAAGAGATAAAAGAAATATATAAAGATTTTTTAAGTATCCTAATAGTTCTAAAGCAAAAGAGTTACTTCATACAACTTATCAAGATAAATCTTATTTGTTAGGAGGTAAGAGGTATGAATGAAGAAGATATAAGATTGAAAACTTTAGAGTGTGTATCTTGTATTACTAAGCCTTGTCAAGTAGGATGCCCTTTGAATAATGATATAACAACTTTTATAAAATTAGTTCGTAATGGTAAATATAAAGAAGCGTATGAGCTATTATTAGAAACTACAGTTTTACCTTCTGTTTGTGGAAGAATTTGTCCTCATGAAAAACAATGCCAAGGAATGTGTGTAAAAAGAATATCTTATGAAGCTGTAAAAATTGGTGATATAGAAGCTTTTATTGGGGATATGGCAATAAAAAATAATTGGACTATTGAATCAGTACCTTTAAAAAATAAAAAAGTTGCTATTGTAGGAGGAGGACCTAGTGGTTTAACATGCGCTGCTTTTTTAAGACGAAATGGTTATAATGTGACAATATATGAAAAACATAATTATTTAGGTGGACTTTTATATCATGGAATACCTGAGTTTAGATTAGATAAGCTTTTGTTAAATAAAGTAATTGATAAAATTTTAAAGTTAGGTATTAATGTAAAATTAAATCAAAGTATAGGTAAAGACTTTAGTTTAGAGGATTTAGAGAATGAGTATGATGCTGTGTTTTTAGGATTTGGAGCTAATCTTTCTAGTAAGATGAATATACCTGGTGAAGACTTAGATGGGGTATATGGGGGAAATGAGTTATTAGAAAGTAATGATCATCCTAATTATGAAGATAAAACTGTCGTAGTTAGTGGTGGAGGAAATGTGGCCATTGATGTTGCGCGTACTATAAAAAGAAAAGGGGCTAAAAAAGTTTATGTTATTTATAGGAGAAGTGAAAAAGAGGCTCCTGCTGAAGCGAAAGAAATTAAGGAAGCTAAATTAGAAGGGGTAGATTTTTTATTTCAAAATAATATTCTTGGTATTTATGGAAAAAGTAGAGTAGAACAAATTGAAGTAATAAAAACTAATCTTGTCAAAAAGGAAGGAGATGGTAGATTATCTTTTGTTAATATAGAAGGATCCAATTATTATTTGTTATGTGACTATGTAGTTATGGCAATAGGAAGTCATCCTGAGAGGAATATTGTTAATAATTTAGGATTAGAACTTGATAAAAGAGGTAGAATATTAATAGATAAAGAGGGACATACTTCAAAAGAAAAAGTATTTGCTGGTGGTGATGTTACAGGTACTAAAGGTACAGTTGCCTTTGCATCTCGATCTGGACGAAATGCATCTTATGCTATTATAAAATATTTAAAAATATAAAATTTATTTATTATTTATGCTATACTCTTTTTAAATAGGTTGAGGTGTAATAAATGAGTAAAGAAAAAAGTAATAGTAAATATTTATATACTTGTGAAAGTGAAATTAATGCTTATGAATGTATTAAAATGGCTAAATATTTTCCACAAATATATTTTAGTTATGTAAAGTTTGGCACGTTATTAAATATTTTCCTTGGATTAATACTTTTATTAATATTAAGAAATTTGTTAATAACTTTAGTATTTTTTATATTATTTCAAATAATTATTATGATACTTTATAAGATTAAATTAGGGTATTTAGTAGAAAGATCATTTAATCTTATTAAGGAGAAGAAAAATATAGATACAAAAGTTAATATAGAGTTTTATGATAATTATTTAATAAAATGTGGAAAAACAAAAACTTGTAAAGTTAATTATTCTTTTATAGATAAGTGTATTGAAACTGATACAAATTTTTATTTAAAATGTGATAAAGAAAACTTGATAATAATAATTCAAAAAAATAAATGTAAATTAGAGTTAATTAATTTTATTAGAAAGAAATTTAAAAGTTTAGAAAATCATCTTAAAGATAATTCAAAGTTTAAGGGAGTAAAGAAATATCATAATCCTAATTTTATAAGAAAATCAATGTTGTTATTATTTGTAATAACAATTGCTAGTTTATTTATAGCTTTATATATAATATCTTTTATAAATAAAAATAATCACTTTAGTTTTATAAAAGATATGTGGATATTTTGGTGTTTCTTACCTGTTTCTATACTTTCTATTATACTTGGCTTTAAATATAAAAAAGCTGGTTTTAAATGTACTAAAAATATTATTGGAGGTATTATAATTACTTTTCTTTTATTAGGTTATGGATCTTTTTCTATGATAATGAATTTTTCACAAGATTATGATGTGATAGATAAATATCGAAATATTATCAATGCTGATCTTCCTAGTAATGGAGAGTTAGAAATTCAAAATTGGGATACTTATTTTGATGAAGATAAAACTGATTATACTATTATTAATATTTATTATAGTAAAGAAGATGTAAGTGATTTAGTAAATAGTATTATAAATAATGATACTTGGATTTTTAGTAAAGATATAAAATCATCTCTTAAAATTTTTATTCCGTCAGTATTTCGTTCTTCAAATGATGTTTATTATTCTATTTATAATAAGACAACAAACCAATATAATACTTTACCAGAAAAAACTGGTGATTATTTAATTTATGCTATGAAATATGATATATCTGATAAACATTTAGAAATACATAAATTTAAATATACTTATAAATAGTTTCTTAGCTTTACTATGAGCTTTTTTAGTATTAGAATTATGTTAAGATAGAGGTGTAAGTTATGGAGATTTATATAGTTATAGCAGTTGTTATTATAATTCTTGTTTATGCTATTATTTTATTTAATAGTTTTTCTAGTTTAGATAATAAAGTAAAGGAAGCTTTTTCTACTATGGATATATATTTAAAGAAAAGATGGGATTTAGTTCCTAATTTAGTAGAGGTTGTTAAAAGTTATACTAACCATGAAAAAGATACTTTAGAAGAAGTTATTAAGTTAAGAGGTAATATTTATGATGAGATGTCTAATACTGAGAAAATAAAGACTAATGTAAAGCTGGCTAGAGATATTGATAAAATTATGTTACTTGTAGAGGCTTATCCGGAGCTCAAAGCTAGTGATAATTTTAAAGATTTGAGTGATAAATTAGTAAAAATTGAAGATGATATTGCAAATGCTAGAAAATATTATAATGGAACAGTTAGAATTTTTAATAATAAAGTAGAAATGTTTCCTAATAATATCTTTGCAAAGATTTTTGGATTTAAGTCAAAACCAATGTTTGAAGCAAAAATAAGTGAACGAGAAAATGTTGATGTTAAGGTATAGGTGATGTTAATGAAAAGAAGATTTAAGAAAATACTTTTATTTGCAATTGTTATATTATCTATAGTTTGTATTTATCCTGTGAATGCTAAGGCTTTAAGTAGTGAATTAACTTATACTGATATTAATGAGGTTAAAAATTTAGATTTATTAGATTTGTCTTTTTCTAATATTACTTATAAAGATTATTCAGATACTTCTACACAAGCTTTTGGGTTAAGTGGAGAAGTTGTTAATAATTCTAATAGTTCTATAACATATAGTTCAAGAGTTTCCTATTATGATAAAGATTATAATTTAATAACAGAAGCTGGTAGTTCTAATAAAGCTTATAGTGGATCTAATCAATTTAATTTGATGTTTAATTTAGATATATTAGGACAACATAGTATTGATGAAATTAAATATTATAGATTATCAGTTAGTATTAATGATGATGTAGTAAATTCTAGTAGTAATACACCTAGTGAAAATAGTATGTATGCATCATATGATTATGTTATTGATAATTATGATGTTAATATCGTAGTAAATTCTAATAATACTTTTGATATAACAGAGACAATAACTGCATATTTTAATACTCCTAAACATGGTATATTTAGGACAATTCCTTTAAGTAATAAAATAGTAAGACTTGATGGTAGTACTTCTACTAATAGAACTCAAGTTACTAATTTAAGGGTAAATGATGAATATACTACTTCAAGAGAGGATGGTAATTATAAAATACAGATAGGTTCAGCTAGTAAGACTTTAACAGGGAAACAGATTTATGAGATTAAATATACATATAATTTAGGGAAAGATCCTGTAAGTGATTATGATGAGTTATATTACAATATTATAGGTAGTGAATGGGATACTGTAATAGGAAATATTACTTTTACTATTACAATGCCTAAAGAATTTGATTCAAGTAAATTAGGTTTTTCATCTGGTAAGGTAGGATCTACTGATAATAATAATGTTAAATATAGTGTTGATGGTAATAAAATAGTTGGAAGTTATGATGGAATTCTTAAGGCTAATGAAGCTTTAACGGTTAGATGTGAACTTCCTGAAGGGTATTTTGTAGATGCTAAATTAAATAGTAATCCATATATATTATTAATGTTTATAATACCAATAGGAGCTTTATTAATTTCTTTTTTCTTATGGTTTATCTTTGGACGTGATAATAGAGTTATAGAAACAGTAGAGTTTTATCCACCAGAAGGATTTAATAGTTTAGAAGTAGCCTTTTTATATAAAGGAAAAGCTACTAATAATGATGTAGTGTCTTTATTAATTTATTTAGCTAATAAAGGCTATATAAAGATATCTGAGTGTGAGGAAAAATCTTTATTTGCAAAGACAAGTAATTTTAAAATAATAAAAGTAAAGGATTATGATGGTAATAATGTTAATGAAAGAAAATTTTTAAATGGATTATTTAAAAATACGGCTTTAGAAAATGTTGCTACTAGAGATGATTTATATGATAGTTTTTATATTACGACAGGAGATATATTATCTAATATTAATAATAAAGAAAATAGAAATAAGATATTTGAAAAAAGTACTTTTATTAAATCTTTTATAATTATTTTATTAATGCTTATATCATTAATTACGGTTGTTGCTATTCCTACTTTTGAATATGCCAGATCTGGAGAATTTTTTACATCATTAATTATTTTTGCTTTTTATATTCCTTTTTATGCCGTTGGAATATTTGCTAATTTACCATTATTGTTTAGAGTGTTTTGGTTAGGCTTTACAATTTTTCATTCTTCGGTTTTCTTTAGTACTTTACCTATTTTTGATGCTATTACAACTGATCATATTTATTTACTTGGTGTTATTGTAGGTATAGTTTGTTTAATTTTAATGATTGTTTTATTTAAATTAATGCCTAAAAGAACACCATATGGTAATGAAATATTAGGTAAGATAAGAGGATTTAAAAACTTTTTAGAAACAGCTGAAAAAGATAAATTAGAAGCGATGGTTCTATCTAATCCTACATATTTTTATGATATTTTACCATATACTTATGTTTTAGGGATATCTGATAAATGGATTAAAAAGTTTGAAACAATAAATTTACAATCTCCAACATGGTATGATAGTCATAATGCCTTTAGTGTTGTTGCCTTTGGAACTTTTATGAGTTCTACAATGACTTCAGCAGAACGGGTTATGACTTCTAGTCTTTCATCATCATCTTCAGGATCTTCATCAGGAGGAGGGAGTTCAGGTGGTGGTTCTGGAGGTGGAGGAGGTGGCTCTTGGTAGCCACCTTTTTTAGAGATATAATTTTTAATTTAATCATACACTTTAATAGGTGTTTATAATGATAAGAAAATATAAAGTCTTTTTTTTAATTATATTTATAGTTTTACTTATGTCTTTACAATTTGTAGATGCTAAAGTTAAACCCAAGATGACTTTAACAGGTAAAATTATCACAATAGATCCTGGTCATGGAGGTAGAGATGCTGGGACTAGTTATGGAAAACTTTATGAGAAAGATCTTAATTTAGAAATATCTAAAGTGTTAGAAAAAATTTTAAAGAAAAAAGGTGCTACTGTTTATATGATAAGGAGTGATGATAGTGATTTATCAAGCCGTTGGGATAATGCTAAAAAAAGAGGAGATTTATATAGAAGAATATTAAAAATTCAAGAGAATAAAAGTGATTTATATTTATCTATTCATATAAATTATCATTATTATAGTAGTGTAAGGGGAGCTGAAGTTTTATATCATCCAATTAATCCAAATAATTTAGTATTAGCCGAGTTTATTATGGATGAGTTTAAGAAAAATTTAAATACTGATAGAAAGGTTATTAAGACTAATTTATATCTTTATTCTAATACTAGAGTTCCTGGAGTTTTAATAGAATGTGGTTTTATTTCTAATCCTAATGAAAGATATTTATTGCAAAAAGAAAATTATCAGGTTAAACTTGCTAATTCTATTACTAGTGGAGTAGAAAAATACTTTAAAGCGATAGATTTGTGATATACTTTTAATAGAGGTATGGTATGAAGAAGTTTAAATTTATATTTTTGATTAGTCTTTGTTTATTAGTAGTGGGGTGCTCTAATCCCTTTATGGAAACTAAAGAAGAAGCAAGTGTTTCTACTTTTAATAGTGACTCTTTAAAAGTTAATTATATTGATGTAGGGCAAGGAGATTCTATATTTATTCAACTACCTAATAAGGAGAATATGCTAATTGATGCTGGAGAAGCTTATGAGAGTGAAAATGTTATTAATTATCTTAATAATCTAGGTATTAAAAAGATAGATTATGTGGTAGGAACTCATCCTCATACTGATCATATTGGAGGATTAGAAAGGGTTATTAATACTTTTGATATAGGTTCTATTTATATGCCTAAAGCTGTTTCTACTAGTAAGACTTATTTTGATTTACTTACTACTATTAGTAATAAGGGACTTAAAGTTAAAACGGCAAAAAATGGTGTTGTTATTCTTTCAGAAGATAATTTAAAATTGGAGTTTATTGCACCTAATAGTGATAATTATAGTGATTTAAATAATTATTCTGCTGTATTAAAGTTAACTTATTTAGATAATACTTTTCTATTTATGGGGGATGCTGAGACTTTAAGCGAAGATGAAATAACTGCTGATGTTAATGCTGATGTTATTAAAGTGGGGCATCATGGAAGTGATTCATCATCAGGGATAGAGTTTGTTAAAAAAGTAAGTCCAGAATATGCTATTATCATGGTAGGTGAAGGAAATTCTTATAATCATCCTTATCAAACTATTATTGATAGATATTTAAGTGTAGGGGCAAAAGTTCTTAGAACTGATTTAGATGGTAATATAGTTTGTAATAGTGATGGTAAAGAAGTTAGTTGCAAAGGTGATAAAGATTCTAGTAGCAATAGTAGTTCTAGTACTACTAGCAATATTAATCTTATTAGTTTAACTTCTCCTGTTAAAAAAGGAAGTGAAGCTTCTATTAGTATTAAAGGCCTTCCTAATACTACTTATGATATAGATGTAATTTATTCAAGTGGTGCTAGTAAAGCTAGTGGTCTTGAAGATAAAGTTAGTGATAGTGAAGGTAATGTTAATTGGACTTTTAAAGTTAGTAGTAATGTTAAAGTAGGTACTTATGAAGTTAGAATTACTGATGGTATTAGTAGTACCAGTTATAGTTTAGAGGTGATAGATTAATGGATGTAATTGTAGATAGAATTGAAGAAAATTATGTTATTGTGGAAATTGAAAAAGGTAAGATAAGTAAATTACCACTTGAATTAATTCCTGATGTTAAAGAAGGAGATGTTGTTACTATTACTATCAATAAAGATAAAACTGATGCTAGAAAAAAGACTATTGAAGAACTTATGAATAGTGTATTTGAGTAAATTAAAAGGTCTATCATCTTATTCATGATAGCCCTTTTTAAACTTATTTTTTAATAATTAGTGATACATCTTTAAAATAATAGTTTAATATTTGTTTATAATTGTAACCTAATTCGGCTAAACTATTAGCCCCTATAATACTTAATCCTAAACCACTTCCAATACCTCTTGTAACAAAAGTTATATAATCTTTTTTAATAATTATAGTTATATCTGTTGAAGGTAAATCTAAATAGATAGATAGTAATTTGGGATCTATTTTCTTAGAATTTATTTCTATTTCTTTTATCCTGTTACTAGGAGTAATATTAGTTATTTTAATTGTAAAATCATCAGTTGTTATATTTAATCTTTTTTTAAATTCTTTAGTACTAAAAGTTTTTATTTGCATATAATTAGGATATGTTAAGTCCCAAAGACTTTCTTTTCTTACGGTATATGGAATATTTTCATCTTCTTCTGTATAACCATTACTAACAAGATGGGTATAACATCTTATTGGTTTATCATTATAAATTAAATATTCACTATTAGTTTCATCAATAACTTCACTATAAATAGTTAAATATGATTTAAATGTTTCTGGATAAGTTAATTTATAATAATTATAATTATGGTAATTTAGTGATAATTTATCTAAATCTAGTTTTTTATCATTAAGATTACTTATAATTTCACTTCTATATAAAATAGTAATTGCTTTTAGTGTTTCTTTTTTTAAATTAGTGCTTAAATTGGCAAATAGAAGACTTAGTAATATTTCTTTTATAGTTAATTTTTCACTATTACTTAAAGTAATTATTTCATGATTAAAGTAAGCTTTATAATTTTTTATGTTAATCATTTTAGAATGAATACCGTTAATGATAAAGATAATTTTATTACCTTTAAAATCAATATTATGAGTTGTTAAATAATTAACTGCTTTATCTTTTAAATTAGCGTTAGTTAAATCATTAGCAAATTCATAATTTACATTTAAATATAAGTATAAGATATCTTCATTATTATTTTTTACAATTTTATAACTTTCTAACATTATATCACCTATTAATATAGTGATAAGTTAGTAGATAAAATATACTTTAAAATTCAAAATATTTAAAATTATTTTTATTATTACAATTTTTTCCAGATAAATAAGATAAATTTTTAAAAGTATGTTTTAAATTTATTTTCTTAGTATCTTTTATATAACTATTAACATCTTTTATTGTTTTTAGTGCATCATGAAGGGCAATTGAATATAATTCAATGAACGATTCTTGATGTTTTTCTTTTTTTAAAGTAGGATGATACCAAATTTTATGATTTAAATTAAGATAATTATATTTATCTTTTAAAGATACATGGTATGATACTGCTTGCAGTTTGAAAGCATCTTTTTTACTTATTTTATCAACTAATTTATAAAGAAACATTTTTATTCCATATTTATCATATCTTAAATATTTTAAAGAATAATACATACTTTTTAATGATTTATAATAATATGTAGAAAAGTTTTCTATATTAAATGTTTCTTTAAAAGTATAATTTATAACTTCTTCTAGTTCTTTGGAAAAAGGGGTTAAATCAAAACAAAAATCATAAAATTTAAAATTATAGGGAGTAATATTTTCTTTTTGTTTTATCATATAATTATCAATAAAGTTTTCCATATATTCATGTTTATTACGATATTTATATGTATTTATATCATCTTTATTATAAAAACCACTTTTGTATATAATAAACGGATGAAGTTTAGCATCTAATATATAATGAGAAATAAAACCATATAAAAAAGCCATTACATCTTTATTTTGATAGTACTTATTATATTTTATATAATTAATTAAATTTATAAAGAATTCTTGAGATTTATTAGTATGAAAATAACTTTGAAAATCTCTAATTTTTTTATCTTTTTTTACTAATAAATTATAAAATAGTAAAGGATCTGTACTTTGAGCGAACATTCTTAGTTTTAATTTATCATCTATTAATAACTTTTTTAAGCCAATAGGGAGAATATCATAAAGATCATTAGCAAAGTATGCATGAGTTACAGTTGCTGGCATAGTCTAAATCAATCCTTTCTACATAGAAAAGTATAACATAATTTTTCATAAAAAAATCATATTTTTTCCACAATTTTTATGGTATAATTTAATCTAGGTGAGAAAGATGATAGATAAGCAGTTTAAAAACTTAGAAGAACAAATAGAAATTCTTAAATATAAAGGGATGACTATTAATGATGAAGATTATGCTAAGAAGATATTACTACGTGAAAATTATTTCTTTTTATCTGGTTATAGATATCCTTTTATGAAAAGTAAAGTTGATAAACATTTTTTAGAAGGGGTTACTTTTGAAGAAATGTATAGTTTATTTTTATTTGATCGAGCTATTAGAAATGTTTTCTTTAAGAATTTGCTTATTATCGAAAATAATTTAAAATCTATTTTTTCTTACCAATTATCTAAAAAATATGGTTATAAAGAAAAGTATTATTTGAAAGCTCGAAATTTTACTAGTGATAAGAGTAAACAGAAGCAAGTAAATGATTTGATTAAAAAGATGAAAAGACAAATTAGAATTAATGGAAGTCAACATACAGCGACAGCACATTATATGTATAATTATGGATATGTACCTCTGTGGATTTTAGTTAAAGTTTTATCTTTTGGGATTGTAGGAGAATTATTTTCTATTATGAAATATGATGATCAAGTTGCTATTTGCAAGATTTATGATATACCAGTAGATGAATTTAGTACTTATTTACCTATTTTATCAAATTATCGAAATTTGTGTGCTCATGAGGATATTTTATATGAAAATAGGACTCAAAAACATATAAAAGGGACAATTTATCATAAACTTTTAGGTATTAAAAAAGATGACAATGAAGATGAATATGAAAAGGGAGTTAATGATTTGTTTTCTTTACTTATTATTATGAAAAGAATGTTGTCTTATGAAGAATTTAAAGATATGTGTTTAGAACTTAATAAAAGAATTGAAAATTTAGAGTATAATTTACATAGTATTAAAATAGAGAAAATATTAGATATTATGGGTTTTCCTAGTAATTATATGCAACTTGCTAATATTGAGAGGAGAGATGTAGATGAAGTCAGAGAGAATTAAAGAAGCTGTATTAATAATTATATCTTTTATGATTGGTGGTGTTTTAACTTTTGTAGTTATTGGAGGAGATAACTTTTTAGTTAAAGAAACTAATAATTCTACAGGTACTACTTGTAGTGCTGCTAATTGTACTAAAGTTGTTGTTGATGAATCTGGCATTAGTGAAGCGGTCGATAAAGTATATGATGGAGTTTTGATGATTAGAAATTATCAAAATAATGAGGTTGTTTCTACAGGGACAGGTTTTGTTTATAAAATTGATGGTGATGATGCTTATGTTATGACTAATCAACATGTTATTGATGGGGCTAGTAAAGTTACTTTAATAACTTCTAAAGATGAAGAAGTAGAAGGAGAAGTATTAGGGGGAGATTCTTATGTTGATATTGCTATTATTAAAATGAAGAAAACAGATGATTTAGTTGCACTTACTCTTGGTAATAGTGGTAATGCGAAACTTGGAGATTTAATATTTACTATAGGTAGTCCTTTAGGATATGAATATCGTGGTAGTGTTTCTACAGGTCATTTAGCTGGTAAAGATAGATTAGTTAGTGTTAGTACTGATAATTCTAATAGTAGTGATTGGGTTATGAAAGTATTACAAACTGATGCTGCTATTAATCCAGGTAATAGTGGTGGTCCTTTAATGAATACAAATGGAGAAGTTATTGGAGTTATTTCTCTTAAACTTGTAAAAACCGAAGTTGAAGGTATGGGCTTTGCTATTCCTATTGAGTATATTAATAGTAAAATAGAAACACTTGAAAAAGGAGAAAAAATAGAATGGCCATTACTTGGAGTTTCTATGATTAATGTAAGTGATGCTAAGAATTCTTATAGATATAATTTTAATATTCCAAATGATATTAATAGTGGAGTTGTTGTCGCTGATATAGAAGAAGGTACAGGTGCTGCTAATTCTGATTTAAAAGAAGGAGATATCATTACTAAAATTGATGGTATTGAAGTAGAAGATTCAGCTTATTTAAGATATGAATTATATAAGCATTCTGTTGGTGATAAAATTAAAGTTACTTATATTAGAGATGGTAAAGAACATACAACGAATGTAGTTTTAAGTAAAAACGAACAATAGAAGGATGAATAATCCTTCTTTTTTAGTAAATTACTTTTAAAGCTCCTAAATTATTATCAGCTTTCATAATTAAAGTATCTAAATCTTTTTTACTTTTAATTTTTACTGTATGAAGTGCTCCCCCTCTACATTTTTTATGTAAGTAACTAATATCTTTTAAATTACTACTAAAATTATTGGCATCACTATAATTAATTTTATCAGTAATATTTTTTAACTTACCATAAATTGCTGTATCTTGTTTTTTGAATTCTGTTTTTATTTCCTTTGAAACAATAGTTGATAAAACAAAGTTTAAATTATTATCATCACTTATTTTATCAATTTTTTTATTCATATATTTAATAATATCTTTAGCAAGTTCACTATGTTTAGATTCATCTTTTTCTAAGGCAAAAACTACTTCTTTTAAGCCACAAAAACTAATAGTTAAGGTTCCATGCTTTAATAGTTTTCTTAAACGATCATTTTCTTTAACTTTTTCTCCATCATGCCATAAACCATTTTCATAAAGATATGGGAAATTAGTGCTTTTTCTAGTACAATCTATCTCAAATCGTTCTAAAAGAGCATCTTTAGCAAGAATTATTAGTTTATCTAAGTCTTGATAAAAGTTTCTTAAATTGGTTTCTTTATTTAATAAATAACTATTTTTTAAAGCAATTCTTACAATATTAATAGAACAACTAGCAATATTACCTTTTCCAGTAGTTAGTTTTTTTAGAGTTGTTGTATTATCTTCAATGACTCTCTCACCATTTTTAAAATAACATACTTCTTCATCTTTAAGATTATTAAAAGAAGTATCTAAGAAAATATAATTAAAATTATTTCTTTTAAGATTTAGTTTTTTATATTCCTCTAATAAATAATAATTTTCATCTGTTTCTTTTTTGTTTATATTATTTTTTACTTTAAAGAAAAATTCAATATTATTAGATTCTATACTAGCATTAATAATACTTTTAATAATTAATTTACCTATATTAGTTTTAGCTGTTCCAAAGTTAATACTAATATCTAAGAAAATTAATTCTTTGAAAAATATACTTAGACAATTAGTTAAATATTTTTCTAGTCTTTTTATCGCTTCATTTCTTATTTTATTAAAGTTTTCTTCTAAGTTAGTGGAACTTTTATAATAACTATAGAAGGGATCTTCATTTATATCTTTTATTAAATCTATATTTTCTTTAATTTTTTCAAAGGGTAAAAGTGTTTCTAAATTACTTGTTTTTAAGAATATTTTTATATAATCTATTAAAATGTTTTTGTAGTTTAAAATAGATATATATTCTAGATCTTTATCAAAACTTGCTAAACAAATAGAACCATATAATTCTTTTTTTAGATTAAATAATATAACTTTTAAGTTACTTAGATAATCTTCTATACTTTTTGCTTTTAATAAGTCATCTTTTAATTTAGTATTAGTTTCTAGATATTCATTAAAACTTATTTCTAAACTATCTATTTCTCCCATAGGCATAGTTTCAAGAGAATCTATATAGATTAGGCCACTATCATGGCATCTGGAGCTTTTATTATCTAAAAGATAAGCTTTAGCAAATTCACTTGAAATTGTATTTCCAAATTGTTTTAAAGTTATTTCTGGTTGTTCTTTTCTTTTTTCATTTAAATTATCAAGGCCAAGAAACTCTATTGCTTTTAAAAATTTATGTTGTTGTTTAATAACAAAAGTTTTTCTTGAAGCATTTCTTTTATCACGATAATTTTTAAAAGCTTCATAAATATCTAGTAATTTTTCATCTTTTAAAGTTAATTCAATAATATCTTGGATATTTTCAATATTAATAGTTTTTCGATCTTGATATTCATTTTCAATTTTTTTTAATACTTTAGAATAAATTTTATTAACTTCTTCATCTTTATAAGGTATATCAATAGAACTAAAAGCTTTTTGAATTGCAATAGCAATTTTTTCACCCTGAAAAGCAGTTCTTTGACCACTTCTTTTGACGACAACTAAAGTGTCAAATAGATTTTTATTTGTCATATTTTTTACCTCTTTTCTTCTTTGTTTTAATTATATCTTTAAAGCCTTATAAAATCAATGTTTTGATATGATTTTATGCAAAAAATGATAAAAAAAACATTTTTAATTAATTTTTACCTATAATTAATTTTTTCTTTATAATATAAGGATAAAATTAAGATTTCACAAACTGTTCGAGTTTATTTTTTTCTATGTTTTTTTAGATGTAAAATTAAAAAATATTTATATTTTTTTGATAAAAAAGCTTTAAATTTTATAAAAATATGCTTATAATCAAATTATCAAAGTAGAAGGAGATGTAAACGTAATGGCGAAAGTAAAAAGTGAGTCTAAAAAAAATTTAAAGATTAAAGATGAAAAGAAAAAAGAGGAGCATGTATTTAATAATCCCCATATTAATATTATTAAGAAAAATGGTACTAAACAGGCATTTGATGGTAATAAAATAAGAGCAGCGATAGAAAAAAGTGCTGAAAGAGTTATGGTTGATCTTACTGAGGAGGCAAAAGATGAAGTAGTTAATCTTGTAATTGATATGTTAAAAAATCAGACTAGTGATGCTGAAGTTAGTCAAATTCATAATTGTGTAGAGGCAGCTCTTGAACAAGTTAATCCTTTAGTTGCAAAAAGTTATAGAGAATATCGTAACTACAAAAATGATTTTGTACATATCTTAGATAAAGTATATAAAAAAGCGCAAGCGATTAATTATATTGGTGATAAAGAAAATTCTAATACTGATAGTGCTTTAGTATCAACACAAAGAAGTTTAGTATATGGAAATCTTAATAAAGAACTTTATAAAAAATTCTTCTTAACGAAAGCTGAGATTGAAGCTTGTGAAGATGGATATATTTATATTCATGATATGAGTGCAAGACGAGATACAATGAATTGTTGTTTATGTGATGTTGGATCTGTTATGAAAGATGGCTTTGAAATGGGTAATCTTTGGTATAATGAGCCTAAGAGTCTTGATACAGCTTTTGATGTTATGGGAGATGTTATTATTAATACAGCAGCAATGCAGTATGGTGGTTTTACTGTTCCTGAAGTAGATACTATACTTACTCCATATGCTAAGAAAAGCTATAATAAATTTTATGATGAGTATATGGAAATTACAGATGGTGCTGATCCTAAAAAAGCTATAGAATATGCTTGGAAGAAAACAAGAAGGGAATGTGAGCAAGGGTATCAAGGTATTGAATATAAACTTAATAGTGTAGGATCTTCTCGTGGTGATTATCCTTTTGTTACATTTACATTTGGAGTTGAACAAGATCCTTATGGGCAGATGGTATCAGAAATTATTTTGAAGACCCATATGAAAGGACAAGGTAAACCAGGTTTTAGAAAACCAACTCTATTTCCTAAACTAGTATTTTTATATGATAAAAACTTACATAGTGAAGGTAAAAAGATGGCTTATTTATTTGATATAGCACTAGAGTGTAGTAGTAAGACAATGTATCCTGATTATTTATCATTAACAGGTGAAGGATATGTTCCTTTGATGTATAAAAAGTATGGTAGAATTGTTAGTCCAATGGGTTGTAGAGCCTTTTTATCTCCTTGGTATGAACGGGGAGGAATGGAGCCAGCAGATGATGATGATAAACCTGTATTTATTGGTAGATTTAATATCGGAGCGATATCTTTAAATTTACCTATGATACTTGCTAAAGCTAGAGAAGAACAAAAAGACTTTTATGAAGTTTTAGATTATTATCTTGAAATGATTAGAAAAGTTCATATTAGAACAAGAGATTATCTTGCTAAGAAGAAAGCTTCTACTAATCCACTTGCTTATTGTGAAGGTGGATTTTATGGAGGACATTTAAAACCTAATGAACCAATAGAACCATTATTAAAATCATCTACAGCATCTTTTGGAATTACCGCTTTAAATGAATTACAAGAGTTATATAATGGTAAGAGTTTAGTTGAAGATGGCGCTTTTGCTTTAGAAGTTATGAGATATATTAATAAAAAGACCCAAGAATTTAAAAAAGAAGATGGTATTCTTTATGCAATATATGGAACACCAGCTGAGAGTTTATGTGGTACACAAGTAGAACAGTTTAGAAAGAAATATGGTATTATTAAAGGGGTATCTGATCGTGAATATGTTTCTAATAGTTTTCACTGTGGTGTTTGGGAAGATATTACTGGAATTCAAAAACAAGACTTAGAAGGAAGATTTTGGGATTTGTTTAGAGGAGGAAGAATTCAGTATGTTAGATATAACTTAAACTATAATGATAAAGCGATGAGAACTTATGTTGAAAGAGCGATGGATAAAGGCTTTTATGAAGGAGTTAATTTATCATTATCTTATTGTAATGTTTGTGGTCATGAAGAATTAGATATGGATGTATGTCCTAAATGTGGTAGTAGTGATTTAACAAAAATAGATCGAATGAATGGATATTTATCATATTCAAGAGTTCATGGTGATACAAGACTTAATAAAGCGAAAATGGCTGAGATTGCGGAAAGGAAATCAATGTAGATGAAATATCATAATATAACAAAAGCTGATATGCTTAATGGTGAAGGATTAAGAGTAGTTTTATGGGTTAGTGGTTGTTCTCATAAATGTCCAGGATGTCAAAATGCTATTACTTGGGATCCTAATGATGGAGTGGAATTTGATGATAAAGCTATAGAAGAAATATATCATGAATTAGATCAAGAGTGGTGTAGTGGTATTACTTTATCAGGGGGTGATCCACTATATCTTGGTAATAGAAAAATGATTAGAGATTTGGTTACTAATATTAGAGAATTATATCCATCTAAAACTATTTGGTGTTATACAGGATATACTTTTGAAGAATTAATAGCTCAAAGAGAAGTAGATAAAAATTTAGATGATATTTTACATAATATAGATGTTTTACTTGAAGGAAAATTTATTTTATCACAAAAAGAAGATAAGCTTCATTATGTAGGAAGTGCTAATCAAAGAATAATAGATGTTCCAAAATCACTTGACAGTGGAGAAATAGTTCTTTATATTGATAATAGTAAAATATATGAAGAAGCATGCTTGTTAAAAGAAAAGCTTGCATGTACAGCAAATAGTTAGGAGAGTTTATGAAAACAAGAGGTTTTGAAGTAGTTAAAGGTTATGAAGATAAAGGGATAAATTTACCTGTTAGAAAAACTAAATATTCAGCTGCATATGATGTTGAAGCAGCTGAAGATATAATTATTCCTAAATATTATCCAGGGATTAAACCAACTTTAATTCCAACAGGATTAAAAGCCTATTGTAAAGAAGATGAATGTTTTCTTTTACTTAATAGAAGTAGTGGCCCTAAAAAAGGATTTTTAATGGCTAATAGTGTTGGTTTAGTTGATTATGATTACTATGGTAATGAAAATAATGATGGACATTTTTACTTTGCATATTTTAATTGTAGTGATCATGATATTGAAGTAAAAAAAGGTGATGTTATTGGTCAAGTGTTGTTTATGAAATACTTAACTGTTGATAATGATAATGCTAAAGGAATTAGAACTGGTGGTTTTGGTTCTACTGATAAATAGATAGATTTATTGATAAAATTCTATCTTTTTTCTTGCATATTTATAAAAAAACTTTATACTAATTAGTTAGCAGGTGATTTTATGTATGCAATGTTAATGAAAAAAATTATATTATCTAATGATATTGTTATTTATAATCCAATTAAAGCGATGAAAGGAACTTATAATAAGGAAGATGATGAGTTTATTGATGATTTAGATAATTGTTATTATGAAGCGAATGATGTTATCTTTATTCAAAGTGATGAGGAGTTTTGCTTTGCTTATCCTATGACAGAAAAAGATTTACTTTTTAGGTATGGTAGTAATAATTTACATGAAAGCTTAGTATCATATCAAGATGATGTATTTGCTAGTTTTAATTTTGCAGTTAATCTTACGGGAAGTAAATTTGATCTTTATCAATTGGACTATACAGAATTAAAAGAACTTTTAACAGAACCAGAATTAAATAATGGTTATTATAATGGCTATGTTAAAATACCTAAGAAAAAGCTTTATATGTTAACACAATTAGATGAAGAAGAAAAATTAAGAAAATTTATTAATGAAATGATAGTTAAATTTAAAGAGTTAGATGATAAAGTATCTAAAAATAAAACTCTTGTTGATAATCAAAAAAACAATGATAAAGATAATGTTTTAAAAACTAAAGAAGAAACTTTTATTCAACTAAGTAAGGAAGAAAAACCAAATAATAAAATTAGAAAAGATATAGATACAGAAGGATTAGAAAGTTATTTAAAAGAGAGAATTATAGGCCAAGATAGACAGATAGAAAATCTTGTTACTGTTATTAGTGAAAATTATAAAACTACAGATCCTCATTTGATACAAAGACCTTTATTAATGGGACCTTCTGGAGTAGGTAAAACTGAGACTTTAAAACTTTTAGCTGAATATTTACAAATTCCTTTTACAAGATATTCAACCCCAACATTATCAGGATCTGGTTATGTTGGTAAAAATATAGAAGATATTTTAAAATTAGCTTATAAGAATTCTTCTAATAATGTTAATTTATGTAATGAATCATTAATTTTCTTAGATGAATTTGATAAAATAGCAGAACGTGGTCGTGATGTTTCTGATGAAGCGGTACAAAACTTATTACTTAATTTTCTTGATGGTACTATTTATGATGTTGAAGTTAGTTATGGTAGAACAATTAGATTAGATACAACTTTAATGAATATAGTTATGGGTGGAGCTTTTGTTGATATTTTAAAAGATAAAAATAAGAAATTAGGTTTTAGTTCAAGTAATGTAAAAGATGAGTTGAAAGTTACTGATAAAGATATAATTGATTATGGATTTATTCCGGAAATTGTAGGAAGATGTAATCCTAAGATTATGTATAATAATTTAACTAAGGATGATTTGAAAAAAATTTTACTTAAAGGAAAGTTAAGTCCTATTTTGTTAAAACAACAATTCTATAAAGAAATTTATGATGTTTCTTTAAAATGTGATGATAGTTATGTAGATGAAGTATTAAATATTAGTTTAGATAATGGTACTGGAGCAAGGGAATTGAAACAAATAGTATATAATTCACTTCTTGATGTTAGTCATACACTACAAAATAAAAGTAATCAAAATAAATTTAGCGAAGTTGTAATAGATAAAGAAATATTAGCAGATAATAAGGTTTATACATTAAGAAAGAGATAAAAGCACTTAAAAGTTGCTTTTTTTTATATTCTGTGGTATAATTTACCTACTTTTAGGGGGGGATTATTATGGGAAATACTGTAGAGAAATATATTAATTATATTAATCGTGGTGGTATTAATAAAACTATAACAACTATGTTGATTAAAGAAATATTAGATAGTGAATGTGATATAGGAGCGATTAAATATTTTGCTTCAAAATTTAATGAAGAATGTGAAAGAAATACTTATTGGTTAAATACCCAAAATGATGTATTTGGAGAATTTAATGGAATAGAAAAAATTGGGGGAGGAAGTTATAATACTTTTATTCTTAACGAATCAAGAAGTTTATTAGTTTATTCTTATATTGGAAGAATTGCTGATACAAATATTTATAACTTTCCTTTACTATGTTCTAATTTGAAATATGTTGATACTAAAAAAAGATTATTATTACATACTATAAATGGTAATTATGTTTTAGGTAGTAATGGGGTTTATAAGATGGATCGCTTTAATAATAATATTTATACTTATTATCAATGTGATAAAGATGGAGAAGTTGTTAAAGAATCTGTAGTTTTAAGAGATAAAGGATTAGTAAAAGAAAATAGTTTAGATACTGATTATATAGATTCTTTAAGTAATATAGGACGTTTTAGAAAAAATAATGAAGATAGGGTTCTTGCTGTTAAACATAAGTTAAGTGATGAGTTTAAATTATTAGCGGTAGCAGATGGTGTTGGAGGTATGGCTAAGGGAGAATATGCATCTTCTTATACTATAAATAGTTTATATAATTGGTTTAATAATTTAAGTTTAGATGATTTTAATTCTCTTAGTGGTTTAAACTTTAAGTTAAAACATAAAATAAAAGATATTAATAAACATATTTATTATTATGGAATAGATAATAATTGTAGATTAGGGACTACACTTACTTGTGCTTTAGTGGGTAAGAAAATGACGACTATTGTTAATGTAGGTGATTCTCGTTGTTATGCTTTATCTAATAAAGAATTAAGGCAATTAACAGATGATGATTCTCTAGCTTATTATCTTTATAAAAAAGGAGCAATGACAAAGGATGAGATTAGATATTATTGTAGAAATAATATAATTTCTCAATCTTTAGGTAGTGAAGATATTAATTTATCTATGCAAGTTATACCAAATAGTTCTTATGATACTTTATTATTATTAACTGATGGTGTTACAGATTGTTTATCAGATTCTAAAATTAAGATGATTGCTAATACAGCAAATAAAGATAATATTCTTAGTAATTTAATTGATGAAGCAGTTAATAAAGAACAAAAAATAGAACCTATAGTTAATTTAAGCAATGAGGAGATACATATACCTAAAGCTGGTAAAGATAATGCTAGTGGGGCTATTTTGGTAAAAAAAATTGGAAAATAAACTTTATTTTTATTTTTAGTCATGATATATTTTATTTAGTGGGTGAATTGTTATGGAAGATATTAATATTGTAAAAAGATATGTTACTTATTTTAATAATAAAGCGGCTGATACTACAATAAAGACAGCTATAGCAACTTTATTAATTAGAAATATTTCAACTTCATCATTTAATGAAGGAGCGATTAAGTTTTTTGCTAAGGAATTAGTTAAAAAATGTGAAGAAGATAATACTTTTTTAAATATAAGTGAAGATTTTGCTGTAGATGCAAATGGTAAAAAATATAGAAGCCTTTTAATGGATAAGAATAAGTGTTTACTAGCTTATGCTTATGATAGTAGTGATTCTTATGAAGAAGTATTTAATTTTAGCAAAAAAAGATATGCAGAGTTGACTGATACATTAGAAAGAAGACTTATGTTAGTTGTTAATGATGGTAATTATGTATTAGGTAAGCATGGAGTTTATAAAAATGATAGTCAGGACAATGAAAATATTTATAAATATTATGAGTGTGATAATGAAGGAGAAGTAATTAGAGAATCTTTTGTTAATAAAAATGAAGGAATTATGGTAGTTACTGATAATATCAAAGATGAGGTAGTATCTTATAAATTTACAGATAATAAAGATTTTAAAATAAGTGAAGATGATACTACTTTAGATAAGAAAGCAATGATTGAAAAGTTATATAATCCAGTTAGGGTTGATATAGAAAATACTTATGATAGTATGGAAGATATTGTAGTATCAAAGAAAACGAAATAGTTTGAAAATAAGAGCAGGGTAATTTTATCTTGTTCTTTTTAATGTAGTAAAATAAAGAAAAGATTATAGATATTATTAATAGATACAAGTATAACTAATGTAATAATGAAAGTAACAAAGGAGAATCTTTTGTTTTTATCTTAAAAGGGGTAGTTAAAAAGTATGGACTAATATGTCTAAATATGTTAACATAAAGTTATAAGAAGATAGAAGAAAGGAGTAGATGAAAGATGATAGATTCCCGTTTACAAATAGTTACCTGGGGGGGGGTCATTTAGATATAGTCTAGTACCTTTCTTTCATTATGAAATAAGAGCAGGATAGATATATTCTGTTCTTTTTAGTGTAGTAAAATAAA
>CAMMBL010000012.1 GCA_946494015.1 uncultured Mycoplasmatota bacterium
TGGTACGCATTTTTTTAAAACAAAAAAATCTCTCTAAATCCTTATAAAATAAGGGTTTGAGAGATTTTGCCTTTATAAAACTGTCAAAGTCAGGTGTATATAATTAAAATATTTCTACAAATAAAATAAAATAATGTTATAATAAACATGTATGTTAATAATAGTTGTATCAATAATTAAAGATAAATATATTTAGATAAAGATGGGGTGATGTTATGTTTAGAAAAAATAAAGAAGTTATAGATAATGAAACTCAAACTTTTGATGATAGTAATGTTAGAGAAATAATTGTTGAAAGAAGAAGTGGTTTTAATTTTTCTGAAGTTATTATAATTATGATAATTGCTATAATGTTTGGTTTTTTATTAGGAAATATTGTTAATTTTGTTGTTTTTGATGGTAAAAATAGTAATAATGATGATTTAGATGAACTTGTTAGTACTTATGATAATATTGTAAATAATTATTATAAAGATGTTGATAAAGAAGAACTTATAGATGCTGGTATTAAAGGAATGATTAATTATTTAGATGATCCTTATGCTACTTATTTTAGTGATGAAGCTAGTGATGAATTTAATGATGAGTTAGCTGGTACTTATGAAGGTATTGGAGTAGAAATAATGTTACGTGATAATATAATTAGTGTTTCTAAAGTCTTTGATAATAGTCCGGCATCTAAAGCTGGTCTTAAAGTTAATGACATTTTAATTAAAGTTAATGATGAAAGTGTTTTAGATAAAGCACTTAGTGATGTTGTGTCAATGATTTCTGGTGATAATAGTAAGAATGAAGTTAAATTAACAGTTAAAAGAGATGATAAGGAATTAGATTTTAATGTTAATAAAAAGAAAGTTGATATTCCTGTTGTTAATAGTGAGATTTTTGAAAACAATGGAAAAAAGATTGGTTATATAAGAATAGATGTCTTTTCATTAAATTGTTATGAACAATTTAATAAAGAATTAAAGAGTTTGGAGAAGAAAAATATTGATGGTTTAGTAATTGATGTTAGAGATAATCCAGGTGGTTATTTATCACAAGTTAAAAATATTTTATGTTTGTTTTTAGATAAGAAACACGTTTTATATCAACTTGATACTAAAGGTAAGAAAGAAAAAATTTATGGAACAAAAAAATCTATTGATAGATCTTATCCGGTAAGTGTAATTATTGATGATGATAGTGCATCAGCTTCAGAAATATTAGCTAGTGCTTTTAAAGAAAGTTATGGTTCTAGAATTGTGGGGATAAATTCTTATGGTAAGGGAACTGTTCAATCAGCTAGTGATTTAAAAAGTGGTGATACAATTAAATATACTGTTCAAAAATGGTTAACTCCAGATGGTAATTGGGTAAATGAAAAAGGTGTTGTTCCTACTGATAGAGTTGAAAATGTTTTAAAAGAAGGAGAAGCTCTTACTAAAGATAATGATGTAATGTTAAAAACAGCGATAAGTGTTGTTAGTGAGTAACAGCACTTTTCTTTTTTTAATAATTGGCACTCTTACTTGACAAGTGCTAATTAATGCTGTATAATATGTATTGTAAAGGAGGGATAATATGTATCAAAATCCTAATCAAGAAGAAAATGTTTTAGAAAAATATGGTCGTAATATAAATGAGGCAGTTAAGGCTGGAAAAATTGATCCAGTTATTGGTCGTGATGAGGAAATACGTAGTATTACTAGAGTATTATCTCGTCGTACTAAAAATAATCCTGTATTAATTGGTGAGCCTGGTGTGGGTAAAACAGCGATTGTTGAAGGACTTGCCCTTAGGATAGAAAGAGGAGATGTTCCAGCTAGTTTAAAAAATAAAACTATTTGGGAACTTGATATGGCAAGTTTAGTAGCCGGGGCTAAATATCGTGGTGAATTTGAGGAAAGACTTAAAAATGTTTTAAATGAAGTAAAAAAGAGCGAAGGTTCTATTATTATGTTTATTGATGAAATTCATACTATTGTAGGTAGTGGTAATATGGAAGGAGCAATGGATACTTCTAATATTTTAAAACCAATGCTTGCTCGTGGAGAAATTCATGTTATTGGGGCTACTACTTTAAATGAATATCGTAAGTATATAGAAAAAGATGGTGCTTTAGAGCGTAGATTTCAAAAAATTAAAGTTAATGAACCTACTGTTGAAGATACCATTACAATACTTCGTGGTTTAAAAGAAAGATTTGAAATACATCATGGTGTTACTATTCATGATAAAGCTTTAGTAGCAGCAGCAACTCTTTCTAATCGTTATATTACAGATAGATATTTACCAGATAAAGCAATAGATTTAGTTGATGAAGCTTGTGCTACTATTAGAGTACAAATGGATTCTGTTCCTAATGCACTTGATTCTTTAACGCGTAAAATTATGCGGCTTGAAATTGAAAGACAAGCGATAAAAAAAGAAAAAGATCAATTATCTATGAAACGAAAAGAAGAAATAGATAGGGAGTTAGTTGACTTAAAGAAAAAAGAAAAAGATTATAAAGAGGCTTGGGAAGAAGAAAAAAGTCTTAATGATAAAATTCAAGCAAAGAAGAAAGAAATTGAAAGGGCTCGTTTTCAATTAGAACAAGCTGAAAATAAATATGATTTAGAAACAGCAGCAAGACTTCGTCATGGAGAAATTCCAAAACTTGAAAAAGAGTTGGAAGAATTAAAAAGTAAAGATGAAATGAAATTATTAAGTGATAATGTTACAGAAGAAGATATTGCTGGTATTATTTCTAAATGGACAAATATACCATTAAGTAAATTAGTTAGTAGTGAAAAAGAGAAACTTCTTAATCTTGAAAATAGTATGAAATCTCGCGTTATGGGACAAGATGAAGCACTACATTTAGTTAGTGAAGCTATTCTTAAATCTCGTAGTGGTATAAAAGATCCTAATAGACCTATTGGTTCATTTATATTCTTAGGGCCAACTGGAGTAGGTAAAACGGAGGTTGCTAGAACTCTTGCTTATGAATTATTTGACGATGAGAAACATATGGTTAGAATTGATATGAGTGAATATATGGAAAAATTTAGTGTTTCTCGATTGATTGGTTCTCCTCCAGGATATGTAGGATATGAAGAAGGAGGACAACTTACTGAAGCAGTTAGACGTAATCCATATAGTATTGTTTTATTTGATGAAATAGAAAAAGCTCATCCTGAAGTATTAAATTTATTATTGCAAATACTTGATGATGGTAGAATTACTGATTCTAATGGTAGAACAGTTGATTTTAAAAATACAATTATTATAATGACTTCTAATCTTGGTAGTGAATATATCCTAGATGGTGATACTAGTAAGGTAATGGATGAATTAAGAAGTCATTTTAGACCAGAATTTATAAATCGTATTGATGAGATAATTGTCTTTAAACCACTTACTAAGGATGTTATTTATAAAATTCTTGATAAGATTATTTCTGATATTGAGAAAAGACTTTCTATTAATGATATTCATATTAATTTAACTGATAAGGCTAAGGATTATTTAGTAGATGCTGGTTATGATATTAATTATGGAGCAAGACCATTAAAACGTGAAGTTAGTAAAACTGTAGAAAGTTTGCTTGCTCATGAACTTATTAAAGGTAATATTAAGTATGGTGATACTGTTACTTTTGATGTTATAGATAATAAATTGCAATTAGTATTGAAAAAATAGATGGTATATATGTGATATGAACCCCGTTTCTTGGATAAAATAGAAACGAGGTTTTTATATGTCAAAATTAAGTTATGAAGATAAAATTAGTTTATATAGAGAAAGAAAAGAAGGAATATCAGTGAAAAGTTTATCAGGAAAATATAATATACGTGAGAATATAATAAACTATATGGTAAGTTTAATAGATAAACATGGGATAGATATTTTAAGAACATCAAAAATAAAGAACATCCAAAATATGAAAAAGAAGAAGCAATCAATCGAGTTTTAATAAATGGTGAAGCAGGATGGACAGTAGCTATTGATATGGGATTACTAAGTTATGGAATGTTACAAAATTGGATTAAAAAATATAAAGAAAACAGTTATAATATAGTTGAACGAAAGCGAGGGCGTTCAACTATGTCAAAAGTAGCAAAGAAAAAAAGAATGAAACTAAAGATGATAAAAATAAAGAGATTATAGATAAAATAAAGGAAATATTTATCAATAATAAAGAAAGATATGGTTATCGTAGAATTAAGAAATCAAGGATATAAAGTAAATCATAAGAAGGTATATAGAATAATGGTTAAATTAGGGTTAAAGCCTCTAAAAAGGAACAAAAGAAAATACTCATCTTATAAAGGAACAATCGGTAAAATAGCTGATAATCTTATTGAAAGAGATTTTGATGCGAATAAACCAAATGAGAAATGGTATACAGATGTAACAGAGTTTAATCTTAGAGGAGAGAAAATTTATTTGTCACCGATAATTGATGGTTTTAATCAGGAGGTAATTTCTCATAATATTTCTAAATCACCTAATTTAGAACAAATAAACGATATGCTTAATAAAGCATTTGATAAAACTGATAATAAAGAATTAGAAGATTTAATAAAAGCCATAGATGACTATATTAATTATTATAATTATGATAGAATTAAAGAAAAATTAAAAGGATTATCTCCTGTAAATTACAGGTTACAATCCTCTAATTAGAAACTATTTATAAACTGTCCAACTTTTGGGGTTCAGTTCAATGTTTATTCATCTATTTTTTTGGCAATTATTATTAACTGTTTATTTTTGTTTTTTTTACTACATGTCGTTAATACTAATCTTTGAGTATTTGTTTTATTTATTTCTATAGTGCCATCTTTTATTTGTTCTTCTATTGTTGTTACTTTATATATTAAATTTTCATTTTTATAAGTTAGTTTTATAATATCATTTATTTTTAATTGATCTAGGTTATCAAAGTACGCTATATATCCTGGCCCAGAATGAGCAGCTAGTACAATTAGATTTATATCATCTTTTAAAATAGTAACATTTTCATCTACATTGTTATTTGGACTATCTATGTTATAAATATTATTAGAAAGATTTAACTTATCTATTTTTAGAGTACCAATAATTTTATCATTTAGTTGATTATTTACTTTATTATTAATATATTGATTAGATTTAATATTTACAGTTTTAATATGTTTTTTATTGGAATTATTTTCTAGGTTATATATTAATAGACAACTACCTAAGTATGTTATTAGTAATAAAATACTAATTAAACTTTTTTTTAGCAATTAAGTAAGCTGGTAATATTAGACTTAATAATTGGTAGTTGTTATTTTCAGTACTTGTATTTGGTACTTCTATAGAAATAGTTTCATTAGTTATTTGTTCTTTTGGTATTTTATAGTCATTAATAGTATAGTAGTAATCTTTATTAATATCATTTATAAAAATAGAAAATGGTTTTATTTTTGTATATCCTTCGGTTGTATTAACTTGAACTATTTTATAATGACCATAGGGTAGAATTATTTTGGCAAGGCCATTTTGATTGGTTGTTATAGTTTTTACTAACTTGTTATTTATATCATATATTTCAAAAGTAATATTTGGTTCTGTTAACATAAGCTTACCATCACCATATAATTTTTTTATAATTATTTCTTTTTCGATAACTTTATTTTCAATAGTAAGTTCAACTGTTGGTTTTTCCGCGGTAAATTTTATTTCATAAATTTCATCATTAGGTAGATATCCTGTTCCTGATTTAGTTTCTTTAAGATAATATGTATCATAAGTAAGATCATAGTTTGAGCTATTAATTTCAGCTTCCATATTTTCATCTAAAGTAATATCAGTGATTTTTTCCATATTTTTATTGTATAAAGTAAAAATAGTATTTTTTAATGAAGCTTCTCCTAAACTAGTTTTATCTTTAGTATTAGTATCAATTTTTTTAATTTTAAGTTTTAATTCATTAAAGCAATAAGATATTTTTGCTTTTTTATTATTGGGACTACCAACAGTAGCAAGACTTTGATTATTTGGATTATAATAAAATAAAACAGGACTATTATCATGATTATAATATCTAGTAAAATACTCATCATAACAACCAGGCGTATTCTTATTAATTATTAGCTGGCCATTATTTATAATAGTATCACTTGGTGTATCTTTAGCATAATAATCAATAATATTATTAGTATCTGAAATAATTAATGGTCTATTAACTATACCATAGAAAGTTTGATTATTGAAACTTGGTGTTTTGTTACTTTCATTAATTAGGTTATATATTTGATTTATTTCTTTATTATAGGGTTCAATTTTATTACCATTTAAGGTGTCTGTAAAATAAAAATCATTTTGTGGTTCTACAGTTTTCCAAATTAAAAGTTGGGTTATGGCATACCATTTTTCATCGGTGTGATTTTTATACCCATATCCAAATCCTATTAAATCTGTTAATGTATTTAAAGTATCCATAGTAATATTTGGTAGTGACCCTACAGTTTCATATATATTATTTTCTTCGTTAAAAGTAAAAAAAGGTTGTAGACAATAAGCAATTTTTCCATCACTTGCTCGTTTATACATTCTAGCTTTTTGATAATATTTAGTATTAGTAGATTTATCATATCTTACCATGTAAATATTATTTAAAAATTCAGCTTCATAAAAACTATCATTAGCTGCTTTAACTTCTAAATTGTTTCCTAGTAAATAAATAAAACTTAGCGTTAAGAATAATAATATTTTTTTCATTATTTCCCTCCTTTTTCTTAACGAAATATACTCTAACATTATTCTTTTTTGATAACAAATGGCTATTTTTATTAATTTTTATTAATTTTAATTTTAATTTTTAAAAAGTTCTAGGGAAATTTATAATATTAAATTATTAAAAAGTTAAATTATTAAAATTTTAAAGAAATTTAATTATAGTATTTTCATTTTTTCTATTTTTTTCTATAATTGTTTTAGGAGATGGATGATGGGAAAGTTAATTGTAATTGAGGGAGTAAGTGATGGAGTAGGTAAATCTACACAGGTTAAAGAATTATATAATAAATTATGTTGTGAAGGGTATGATGTTTTTTATCATCATTTTCCTAGTTATGGAGAAGTTAGTGCAAGTTTAGTAGAAGCGTATTTAGCTGGTGAATTTGGTAGTAAAGAAGAACTTAATGCTTATGCAATTAGTAGTTTTTATGCTATGGATAGGTTTTGTGTTTATAATGCTAAACTAAAAAAAATATTAGATAGTGATGAAAAAATAGTTTTACTTGATAGATACACAACTTCTAATTTGATTTATCAAGGATCATTTTTTGAAGGTAAGGAAAGAGATAACTTTTTAGAATATATTAGTGATTATGAATATAATAAGCTTGGTTTAAGAAAACCTGATTTAGTTATATTTTTAAAAATGGATAAAGAACTTGCTAATGATTTACGAGAAAAGCATAATAAGTCTTTTGATATTAATGAAAAAGATATAAACTTTTTAGATAGAGTTTTTTATAATAGTTTATATGTTGCTAATAAATATGAATTTGAAGTTGTAGAATGTAGTAAGGATGGTAATTTAAAAAGTATTGATGAGATAAGTAATAATATTTATTCAATAATTAAAGAGTACTTGCTAAATAATAATAAATGATTATAATAGTGTCAAAGACTAATTTTATTGTTATAATAAAGTTGTAGTGATAATTCTATTTAGGAAAGGTATAATATGTTAGTTACTTATAATATATTATATATGGTGATTTTATGAGTGATTCATTAGAATATATAAAAAATGCTAAAGTTAGTTATTTATTAAATGATGGGAAAGTTGGAGTAATTACTCCGCTTACTTGGCCTTTAAAAAGTCATATAATTTTAACAGAAGTTAATGATTTGTATAAGATAAATGACAATGTTAAATATATACATTTTAATAATTGGCGTTTATGTAATAGTATACAAGCTAGTGATAATACAAAAGTTTCGATTAAAGAGAATTTAGTATATTATTTTAATAGTAAAATAAAGGCTAAAAATGTTCATCTTAATTTTGTTACTGAAAGTCATTTAAATTTTTTTAATGTTGACATTAATGATATTTCTGATAATGTTACTATTTCTAATACGTTTGATGATTATTTAAAAGTTGATGTTAATAAGGCTAATGATGTATATGTTAGTGGTGATGTTTTTAATACTAAGTTATCTTTTGAAGCAAATAATGTTTTTATTGAGAATAGTGTTGTTGATGATTTAACACTTGATTGTTCTACAAAAAGGATGTTTTTTGCAAATGTTGAAGGACGAGTAATTGATATTTCTTCAACAGCTACATCAATAGAATTTTCTGATACATTTATTAATTTTATAAATCCTGTTAAATTTTCGAAATGTAGTAAACCACAGGTTTTATCTTCATTATTATTATGTGATAGTATTTTTATGCTTAAAAATTATCGGCTTGGGAGTATTAACTCTGGTACGGTTATTACTGGAAAAACGTTTGATAATGAAAATATTAATTTATTAAGAATTAGATTAACAGATACATTAAAGTTATTAAAAGATAACTTAGTTAATATTAATGAAAGTCAATTAGTTGATGCTAATAAAAAGTATGAAGATACTGTTAAAAGTTTGGATTTGAAATTACAATCTTTTAAGGAAGGGTTAGGTAAATCTAAGGTTAAAACATATTTTTAAAAATTAATTAGAACTAGCTTTTCTTTTTTATTTCTGTTAAAAAGTTAGAGGTGATTATTTTGAATGATATAGAAATTGCTGATAAAATAAAATTAGAAAATATTGATATAATTGCAAAAAAACTGTCTTTAGATTTTGATGATCTTGAAATTTATGGTAAATACAAAGCGAAAATAGTAAAAGAAAAGGGTAATAAAGATGGAAAAGTAATATTAGTTACAGCTATTAATCCTACGCCATATGGAGAAGGAAAAACGACTGTAAGTATTGGGTTAGCTGATGCTTTTAATAAGCTTAATAAAAGTGTTTGTCTTTCTTTAAGAGAGCCATCCTTAGGTCCTGTTTTTGGTATTAAAGGTGGAGCTACAGGAGGTGGATATAGTCAGATTGCTCCTCTTACAGATATTAATTTGCATTTTACTGGAGATTTTCATGCTATTACTTCGGCTAATAATTTAATATGTGCTGCTATTTATAATCATATTGAACATGGTAATAGTTTAGATTTTAAAACGGTTACATTTAATAGATGTCTTGATGTTAATGATAGGTCGCTTAGAACAATTAATTTTGAATGTGCTAATAAAACATATATAGATCATTTTAATATTACAGCAGCAAGTGAAATTATGGCTTTATTTTGTCTTGCTCGTGATATTAATGATTTGAAGAAAAGGCTTTCTAAGATAATAGTTGGTTTTAATAGTCATGATGATCCAATTTATGTTAGTAATTTAAAATTAGAAGGAGCTTTAACAGTACTTTTAAAAGATGCTTTTAAACCTAATTTAGTGCAAACATTAGAAGCAACACCAGCTATTGTACATGGTGGTCCTTTTGCTAATATAGCTCATGGATGTAGTAGTATAACATCTATTAATCTTGCTAAAACTCTTAGTGATTATGTAATTACAGAAGCTGGTTTTGGAAGTGATCTTGGTGCGGAAAAATTTCTTAATATTGTTTGTCCTTTGGCTGATATTAAGCCTAGTGCAATTGTTTTAGTAGTTACTATTAGAGCTTTAAAATATAATGGTTATAATTCTTTAAATGATGGTGTTTGTAATATTAAAGCTCATCTTGATCATTTAAAAAATTATAAGGTTCCAATTATTGTTTGTATTAATAAATTTGAAGATGATAGATCTGATGAAATTTTATATGTTATGAATTATATTAATAATTTAGGATATTCTTGTGAAGTTAGTGAAGCTTATAATAAAGGAGGAGAAGGGGCAATTAATTTAGCTAAAAAAGTGATTAAAGTATGTGATAATAGTAAATTTATGCCTTTAGTTTTTTCTACGATGACAATAGATGAGAAAATTAAAAAGTTGGGGGCAATTATTTATCATGCTGAAACTATTAATTATAGTGAAAAGGCTTTAGCAAAAAAAGTGTTGATTGATAAATTAAATTTATCTTATCTTCCAATTTGTGTTGCTAAGACACAATATTCAATTAGTGATGATCCTACTAAATTAGGATATCCTAAAAATAATAAGCTTTATATTAGAGATTTAGTTATTAATAATGGTGCTGGTTTCATTACTGTGTTATTAGGAAAAATTAACACAATGCCGGGATTACCTAAGAAGCCTAATTATGAGTCTATTGATTTAATTGATAATAAAATTGTTGGAATATTTTAAAAAAGAGGTGGTTGTTATGTTAAAAATATATAATACAGATCTTGCTACAAATGAATTTAGTAGAGTAGATACGTACGAAGTAGGTTGTTGGATTAATTTAGTTAATCCTACTGAAAAAGAAATTGATGATGTTTCTAATTCTTTAGGAATCAAAAAGAATTTTATTATGAGTATAATTGATGATGATGAAAAACCTAGAATTGATGAAGAAGATGGTTGTAAGATGCTTCTTTTAGATGTTCCTGTTTATGAGAGAAAAAATGGTATGCAAGCAATTACAACTTTACCTTTAGGAATTATTGTTGTTAGAAATGATTATATTGTGACAGTTTGTTTACAAAAATATGATATTATAGATGAATTTACGAAAGGTAAAATTAAGGAATTTTATACTTATAAAAAAAGTAGATTTATAATTCAAATGATTTATAAATTAGCATTATTATATTTAAAGACTTTAAGAGATATTGATAACAAAATCGAACTTGCTGAATCTAAAATATTAAATGCTACTAAAAATCAGGAACTTTTAAATTTACTTGGTCTTGAAAATAGTTTAACTTATATTATTACAGCTTTAAAATCAAATGGAGTGGTTTTAGATAAAATTCTTAAAGGTAATGTTATAGAACTTTATGAAGAAGATGAAGATCTGTTAGAAGATGCTATTATTGAGAATAATCAAGCAATTGAAATGGCTGATTTATATAGAGGAATTTTAAGTAGTACTACAGATACGGTAGCAACAATTATTTCTAATAATCTTAATACAATAATGAAATTTTTAGCTGGTATTACGATTGTGTTTTCTATTCCTACTATGGTAGCATCTTTTATGGGAATGAATGTTAATTTAGGAGAATTTGCAAAAAATCCTTATGCTTTTATTTTGCTAATTTTAATTGCATTATTATTATCTGTAATAGTAGCCCTTATTTTAAAGAAAAAAAATATGTTATAAGAAACAAGAGTAATTTTGTTTCTTTTTTTGTGTATAAGAAAAGTGCGTTTTTTTAATAAATATTGAATTTATGTATTGGTAAACATATTTTCTATACAATGTACTTTAGTTACTAAAGGAAGATTTTAAATATGAAAATATATAGAATATATAAATTTAGATTATATCAAATAGAAGAATAAAGAATATTAATATATAAGAATTTTGGATGTAGTCGTTTTGTTTATAACTATTATTTAAATTATCAAAAAAGTGAAGTATAGAAATTATTTGGTTTATGTAAAGATTTAAAAGAAATATCTTAAAGAAGTAGAAAATAGCGCTTTAGGATACTCTATATTTGTTTTAGAAGATATTTTAATAGATAAAGTAATAGTAGGAAAAGATTTAGAGTTTAATATAGATAATGTTTTAAATAGAAGAATAACAATTAAATAAATTAGTGCGGTAGTGACTATCGGAGTTTGAGCTTATAAAGATGTGATGTTAATCTATTTATGAAATAGGAATCATTAGAGGTAATGACAAGGACGATTTCTTATGTCCTACAAAAAAAGATCTTTACATTAGATCTTTATTGTGAAATTTGAGATGATTGTGTTTCTTTTGCTGGCTGTGTAAGAGTTTGATTATTTTCATTTATTTTATTACTATCGGTATTTGTTGATAAAGTTGGTTGATCTTCAGTAATAGTAATAGTACCTGTATATATACTATTATTATAAGTTATAGTGTACTGGTAATTCCCAGCTTTATTTATATTAACATTATTAAGATTTAAAACCATTGTATTTTTTATTTCATCAGTAAGGGGTTCAATGACATAATTTGAAATATCTGGTGATAAAGGCGTTCCTATTTTTATATTTAATGTTTTTAAAGTAATGCTTTGTAAAGAATTATTAGTAATTTGTTTTTCTTTAACTGTAATAATACCATTATAAATTTTTTTCTTATATTTTATATTATAATTATAAGTTCCAGCTTTTGTCACGTTAACATTACTAGTGTCAAGTTTTAAGTTAGCTAAAACTTCATCACTAACAGCACTATCTAAGTAATCAATAATTTTTACACTTAGTGGTGTGTTAACTTCAATAGTGATATTTTTTAATTTTAAATCAATATCCGTTTCTTTACTAATTTGTTTTTGTTCAACAACTACTAATATTTTTTCATTAGTATTGTTATTTTCTAAAGATAAGTACATTACACCTGAACTTATGCATAATATACCTAATAATGCTAAGGCAGATACAGTAATGATTCTAATTTTATTATTCATAAGATCACCCTTTACTCTTATTAACATTATAAGTTAAATTGTGTCTATAGACAAGTAAAAATACTATAACTTTACATAAATTTAATTTGATTTAAAGTCTTTATACCAATTCTTTGCTTTTTCTTTGATATTATGACTAGATTCTTTTATATCATTTTTTATTTGATCTTTTATATTTCCTAGTGCCTCATAATTTTCACTGCCTAAGTAATTTTTAATTTTATTTAAACTTTTATAGTATTGCTCGCTTAAAAAATCTTTAACTATTTTGTATTTTTCTTTAGTATTATCCTTATAATTGGGAGCAAATTCCATTATCCAGCTATCAATAGTTGCTACATTATCAAAAGTTTCTTTTTTGGCTTCTTCTTTTAATTCATCAAAAGTGATACCATTTTCTTCACTATTATAGAATATAAAATCAACCGCTCTTATAAAGAACTCTTTTCCTTTTTCTTTAGCTGTTTCAAAGTCTTGTTGATTAATAAGATTTTTTATTTGCTCTTTTTCTTGTTCAAAGTTATCAAAGCTTTCAGTTTCTATATTCTCATTTTCGTTAACTATAATTTCTGTTTCGTTATTTTTACTTTGACAACCAGTTGTTATTAAGATTAAAGAAGTAGTCAATACTAGTGGAATTAGTGTTTTTCTAATAATCAAATTTTTCATTTGTCTTATCTCCTTGATAAATGTTTTTTGCAGCCATAATTTTATCAATTTCATTTAAAATTGTAAATTTTTTAATTAGCCATTTAGGTTCTATAATATTATTGGGATCTGGATCTCCAGTTAGACGATGAATAACAATTTTAGGATTTAAATATTCAAGTTGTTTTACTACAATGTTAACATATTCGTCTTTACTTAGAACTTTAAATTTATTATTTTGATAATATTGTTCTAAAGGGGTATTTTTTAAGATATGTAGCATATGAATTTTAATTCCATCAATATTTAATTTATTTAAATATTTAACTGTATCTATCATCATGTCTTCTGTTTCATAAGGTAAGCCATTAATTATATGGACAACAACTTTTATATTTCTTGCTTTTAATTTTTTTACCATTGTTTCAAAATTCTCTAAACTAGAACATCTATTTATTAATTTAGCTGTTTTTTCATGAATACTTTGAAGACCTAATTCGACAATTAGAAAGGTTCGTTGATTAATATTTTCTAAATAATTTAAGCACTCATCAGTAATACTATCACTTCTTGTGGCAATTGATAAACCTATACAGTCTTGTCTATTAATAAAAGGCTCAAAACATTCTTTTAATTTTTTTAATGGGGCATAAGTATTAGTATGAGCTTGAAAATAAGCGATAAATTTAGCATTAGGCCACTTTTTTTTCATTAATTCTTTTCCCTTTTCAAATTGTTCAATTAAACTTTCATTAGGATTACCGGCAAAATCGCCACTACCTAATTTTGAACAATAAATACAACCACCAAATCCTACTTTACCATCAATATTTGGGCAGGTAAAATTGGCGTTTAAACTAACTTTACATACTTTAGCATTAAACTTATTTTTATAGTAATAAGTTAAAGTATGATATCTTTTGTTATCATTACTATATATAAATTTATTTTCCATATATTACTCCTAAAATTTGTAAATATTTAGCTAATTTATATTCTTTTGTAAAAATTAAACTTAGTTTTTTAGGATTTTTTCCTTTTTCTAAATTACTAAGAAAAAATAGTATAAGAGTTTTAGAATTTAATTTAGTAGTTAATTTTTTGATATTTCTAATTGTAGTTTTATCTAAACTATTTTCATTATTTATTTTTTCTTGTAAAGATTTGATGAAATACCTTATAGTATAAATATTACTTTCTTCAATTTTAAATATTTTTCCTAATCTTTCTATTGATGTTAAAAATGATTTTTCTTTATTATCTAAAAGTTTATCTTTATTATTTAAAAAGTATCTTGTAATTTCTCCTTTTTTAAAAGTAAATTTATTACCATCTAATTTATTAAAAGTTTTCATAGTATCATTATAACCAAATTTTATATTTTTTTTGGCAGCTTCTTCATTAAAATTTAGAAAAAAGGAAATATTGTTTCTTGGTTTAATTATTATGTGTTTTACTTGTTTTGTTGGTTTTCTTTTAAGTCCAGGAGATCCTAAATCAACAATAATTAAATTATCAGCGCCAAGTTTTATTGCTAAATCTATTGGTAGATTATCATAATAACCACCATCAATATATTTATTACCATCTATTTCTTTCATTTGAAAAGCTGGATAGCATGTAGCCGAGGCCATTAAATAATCTATTAGCTTTTTACTAGGTATTTTATTTTTAGATAATATTAATGGCTTTTTGGTAGTAAAATTATAAGTTATTAATCCAAAATTTATTTTACTTTTATAAAATTTCTTTTTATTAATGCTATTTTCAATAATTGTTTCAATTCTTTTTATATCCATACCACCATTTTTTAAAAAGTTATTACCAAATAATTTTAAGATATCAATATTCTTGTTGGTTTTTGGTAGTTTATTAAAAAGTAATTCTAAGTTTAATTTTTGCCATATTTTTTTGGCTTTAAAATATGATTTTTCACACATTAATGCGCCATTTAAGGCTCCAATTGAAGTTCCTGTAACTATATCATATTTAATATGTAATTTTCTTAGAGCTTTCCAAACTCCTAATTGATAACTTCCTTTGGCTCCTCCACCAGATAAAACAATAGCTGTTTTCATATATATCACCAAATATATTGTATCACATTTTCTATTTGTGGTATAATCTTTATATAGTCTTAAGATATAATATTTATAATAATAAGCTAGTAGTAGGTGATATTTAAATGAAAAAGAAAAAATTAAAACTTAAAAGTGGTGCTAGGAAAATAGTTATTATTCTTAGTGCTATTATTTTACTTATAGTTATTCTTTTAGGCTTTTATTTTAATAGAGTTAATGAACTTAGAAGTTTGGGATATAGTGAAAAAGCTTCTAAAAATATTATTTTTAAATTTAAATATTCTTATGTTAGAGATATAGGAAAAAATAAAACATTAAATGCGGCTTTTGAAAGTAGAGATTATAAAGAAAAAAATCTTGATGATTATGTTAAGATTGATTATGATAATCAAAAACATTTAATTACTAATATAAATAAATTATTAGATAAAGGGTATAGTGTAAATGAAGTTTCTTTAATTATCAATAGAGGTGATGATGAGTCAGTTAGTGATTTTGCTAAAAGAGATAAAGTTAAATATATAGATGAATTTTTAAAAGTAGATTATGCTAAACTTGCTAATTATGATAGATATGTTGCTTATCAAGAAAAAGAGAATGATGATGCTGAAACTACTGTTTTATATGTAAATATGGATTTTGATAAAGAAAATTATGTAGATCCTTTAGTTATTAATAAATTTGATGATTATGTTTTAGTTAATAAACATAGGCAACTTAGTAGTGAATATATACCTGATGATTTAGTAAAAATAAAAGATGAATATGTTAAAGTTGATGGTGATATTGAAATAGAAAGAAATGTGGCAAAAGCTTTTTATGATATGGCTGAAGCTGCTAGTAAAGAGGGATTAGAACTTATGGTTAGTTCTGGTTATAGAAGTTATAAAGATCAAGAAGAAATAACTAATACATATTTAGAACTTTATGGTCAAAATTATGTTGATAATTATGTAGCAAAACCAGGTTTTTCAGAACATCAGACAGCGATGAGTTTAGATATAGCTAGTAAATCTGTTGATACATTTATTAATAGTAAAGAATATAGTTGGATGATGGATAATGCTTATAAATATGGTTTTATTTTAAGATATCCTAAAAGTAAAGAAGATATTACAGGTTATAAGTGTGAAGCTTGGCATTATCGTTATGTAGGTAAAAAAATAGCTAAATATATTAAAGAACATAATATTACTTATGATGAGTATTATGTAATGTTTTTAGACAAGTAAATCTTTAAAGTTATTTCTTTTCAATTATTATTATTTATGATAGAATTAGATTGAATAAAAGGATGGGTGAGGCTATATGTATCCATTAGGTAAACAGTTTGAGATAGATACTAGCAAGGCAAAAAGTGATAATAAATGTACTTATAAGGGTAAACATTATCGTATTAGCGTTTTAACTGAGAGATTAGTTAGACTTGAATATAGTGCTAGTGGTGTTTTTGTTGATGTTCCTAGTCAATTTGCTCTTAACCGTTCTTTTTCTTTTCCAGAATATAAAGTTAGGCAGGATTCTAAATTTTTAGAAATTACAACTAAATATTTCCGTTTAACTTATGTTAAAGAGGCTCATTTTCGAGGTAGTAAAATCGATCCTATGCGAAATTTAAAAATAACGTTGTTTATGAATAATGGTGATAATGATCGTGATTGGTATTATGGGCATCCTGAAGTAAGAAATTTTGATGGCAATATGATAAGTGAAGATATGGATACACCTAAAGCTTTAAAAAGAGGTCTTTATTCACTTGAAGGTTTTGCTAGTATAGATGATAGTAAAAGCCTTTTGTTTAATCCAGATGGTACTTTGTATGAAAGAGAGAAGAATAGTTTAGATATTTATGTTTTTCTTTATAAAGATGATTTTGAACTTGCTTTGAAAGATTATTTTAAATTAACTGGTAATCCAGAATTAATTCCTCGTTATGCTCTTGGTAATTGGTGGAGTAGAAATATTACTTATGATCAAGATAAAGTAAAAGAATTAATTTCTAATTTTGAAAGAAGAAAAGTTCCTTTAGCTGTATTCTTATTAGATAAAGATTGGCATTATCGTGATGCTTCTAATGTTAAGGGGTTAAAAACAGGATTTACTTTTAATAAAGATTTATTTAATGATCCTGTTGAAGTATCTAAATTTTTACATGATCATAATATTAGATTGGGTCTTCAAATTGATCCTAGTGAAGGAATATATCCTCATGAAACTTATTATCTTCAAGCTTGCTATTATTTAGGTATTAATAATAATAAAATAATTAAATTTGATCCTTTAAATCCTAAATTATTAGATGTTTACTTTAAACTTTTTTTACATCCATTAGAAGCTTTGGGAGTTGATTTTTTCTGGCATGATTATAAAGGAGATAATCAGGTATTAAAATTACTTGCTTATAACCATTTTAATTATAAAGATATTGGAAGAAATCCAGCGAAAAGAAGTATTATGTTAAGTAGAAGTGGTATTTATGCTTCTCATCGTTATCCTGTTCTTTATGCTGGTAGTACAGAAGTTTCTTGGAATGGGTTAAAAGAAATATCTTCTAGCATGATGGCTGCTGCTAATATAGGTGTTTCTTTTTGGAGTCATGATGTTGCTGGTAACCATGGTGGTATTGAAGAAAGTGAACTTTATATTCGTTATGTTGAACTTGCTACTTTTAGTCCTATTCTTAGGTTTCATGCTGCTAGGGGTCATTATTATAAAAGAGAGCCTTGGAAATGGGATATTAAAACAGAAACAATTGCAAATGATTATTTAAGACTTAGACATCGTTTAATTCCTTATTTATATACAGAAAGTTATAACTATTATAAGAATGCTAAAGTTTTAATAGAACCATTTTATTATAAATATAAATGGGTTATAGATGATAATAATTACAAATATCAGTATTTTCTTGGGAGAGAATTATTAGTTTGTCCTATTTTAACAAAAAAAGATTTAGTAATGAATAGAACTATTCATAGATTTTTTATTCCTGAAGGTGTTTGGTATGATTTTAAAACTGGTAAAAAGTTTTTAGGAAATAAAAAATATGTTTCATTTTATAAAGAAGAAGATTATCCAGTATTTGCTAGAGCTGGTTCAGTTATACCACTTTCTAATCGTAGTGATGTTAATAATGTTGGTCTTCCTCTTGATATGGAAGTGTATATTTTCCCTGGTGTATCTCATACTTATACTTTATATGAAGATGATGGGCTTACTTCTTTATATAAAGAGGGGTATTATTTAAAGACTGATATGGATTATAATTATATGCAAAATAATTATACAATTATTATAAGATCTGTTGAAGGTAAAAGCGGTATTGTACCACCTAAACGTAATTATAAGTTTAGATTTAGAAATACTAAACGAGCAGATGATGTGAAAGCTTATTATAATGATCAAGAAATTAAGATTGATGAGATGTATATAGAAGAAAACGATTTTGTGGTAGTTGTTAATAATGTTAATACTATTGGGCAATTAACTATTAATTGTAAGGGTAAAAATATTGAAATTGATGCAGTTAGACTTATAAATGAAGATATAGATAATATTTTAATGGATTTACAAATTAGTACTTATTTAAAAGAAAAGATTGCAGAGATTGTTTTTTCAGATATGCCTGTTAAAAAGAAAAGAATTGCTATTAGAAAGTTGAAACATGATGGTTTATCTAAAGAACATATAAGATTATTCTTACAGTTAATGGAGTATATTCAGACAATTTAAAGAGAATTTATTTTCTCTTTTTTTGTTTTAAGATAAGTTTTATTACTAATAAAAATTTCTTTTTGTTTCTTATGTTATTGTGATAAAATACTATTGAAGGGTGGTGTTTTAGGTGAAAGCGATGATTACAGGTTCATCAAGTGGAATTGGAAGGGATATGGCCTATTATTTAGCTAATTTAGGATATGATTTAATCCTTGTAGGTCGTAATAAAGAAAGATTGGAAGAAGTTAAAAATAAAATTTCAGAGAAAGTAAAAGTAAAAATAGTAGTTGTTGATCTTAGTAATTCACAGAAAGTTAAAGAACTTTATGTTCTTACTAAAAATGATAATATAGATATATTGGTTAATAATGCTGGTTTTGGAGTGTTTGGAGAATTTATTAATACTGATATAAATACAGAATTAAATATGATAGATGTTAATATTAAAGCTTTGCATATGCTTACAAAGTTTTATTTAAAAGATATGGTTAAAAAGGATAAAGGATTAATATTAAATGTTGCTAGTTCAGCTTCATTTATGGCTGGGCCCTTGTTAAGTAGTTATTATGCTTCTAAAAGTTATGTTTATAGACTTACTTTAGCGATTAAAGAGGAGTTAAGAAGAAAAAAAAGTAATGTTCATATTGCTGTTTTATGTCCAGGACCTGTTGATACTAATTTTAATAATAGAGCGGGTGTTACTTTTAGCGTTAAAGCATTAAGTAGTGAATATGTTGCTAAATATGCTATTGATAAACTTTTGAAGGGGAAAACTATTATTATTCCTGGTATAAAAATGAAATTGGTCAAATTTTTTGTAAGATTTTTACCTGATAAGTTTATAGCTAGACTTACTTATAATATTCAAAAAAAGAAGGTTAAGTAAGATGAATGTGGTTCAGGTTGAAAACTTAATGATAGGTCCTTTTGTTAATTTTAATATAGAAATACCACTTAATTCTTTTACTATTATTGCTGGTTCAAATAATAGTGGAAAAAGTTTATTACTTAAAGTTTTGGCGGGTTTAGTTATTAAGAGTAAAGTTATTTATAATGAAGAAATAATTAAAAATACCTATGATGTTGCCTTACTTCATGAAAATTATGCTTTTAATTTTGATACAGTTATTAAGAATATTAGATATCCTTTAGAAAGTTTAGAAATTGATGATGAAAAAATTACTAAATTAGTAAAAGATATAGTGAAAGATTTAAAAATAAATAAAATATTAGATAAAGAAGTTAATAAGCTTACTTATTATGAGAAGATAAAGGTGCAATTAGCTTGTATGGTTGTTAGTGAGCCTAAATTATTACTTTTAGATGATCCTTGTAAATATTTATCACCCTTTGAAACTGAGGAATTTATTTCTATTTTAGAGCATTTAAGATCAAGGGGAATTACACTTGTTATGGCTACATCTAGTTTAGAAGAAATAGTTTATACAATTAATAGTACACTTTATATTTTAAATAAAGGAAGTATTGTTAGTAAGGGGGAAGCTTTAGAGGTTTTAAAAAATGATAGTTTAATAAATAAAGCTTTATTAGAACTTCCTTTTGTAGTGGATTTATCTGTAAAATTAGAGTATTATAATCTTATTTCAAAAATTAATTTAAGTTTTTTAGGGTTGGTGGATAGTTTATGGAAATAAAATTTTCACATGTTAATAGTACGATTTTTACTGATTTATCTTTTGTAATACCTAAAGGAGAGATAGTTGGGATATATGGAGAAAATGGGGATCAATTACTTAAATTAATCGCTTTTAATAAAGAAGTGAAGGGAATAATTTATTTTAATAAAATAAGAAAATTAAGGCGTAATTATTATTTGTTTAGGAATGATATAGTATTGATTGAAAGAAATTTCGTTAATCTTTTTAATTTTGATAATGTTTATGAATACTTTATTTCTTATATTAGGTATAGAAAAATAAATGTCAAGAATATCGATAAAAAGGTTACGGGGGCCTTGAAAATAGTGGGTCTTAATGAAAATATTTTAGAAAGAAAAATTTCTACTTTGACCTCAAGTGAAATTAAACTTTTTCAATTTGCTCTTGCTTTTCTTTCTAATCCTAAAGTATTATTATTAGATGAACCATTTAGAGGTCTTGATTTAAATAATCGAAAAAAAATAGTTAGAATTATTAATAGATTGCAAGATAAATTTTCGAAGACTATAATTATTTATAGTAATAATCCTAATTATTTATATCAATATACTAATTATTTATTTGTTCTTTATAAAAATAAAATTATTTTAAATGGGAAAACTAGGGATATTTTCTTTGACCATGATGAATTTTCTCTATATAAAATTAAAAGGCCTGATATTGTAGAGTTTATTTTATTAGTTAAAGACAAGAAAAATATTAAATTACCTAGAAGAAGTGATGTTAAAGATTTAATTAAAGATATATATTGGAATGTGAAGTGATTAGATGCGTTATTTAATTAGATTTAGTTATGATGGAACTAATTTTAAAGGCTATCAAAGACAAGATGGTTTTAGAACTATTCAAGAAGAATTAGAAAAAGCGGCTACTATTGTTAATAATAACAATTATGTTAAAGTAGTAGCAGTTAGTAGAACTGATAAAGGAGTTCATGCACTAGATCAAGTGGCTCATTTAGATATAGATGTTAATATTACACCTTATAAGTTAAAAAGAGCTTTGAATAGTAATTTGAGTGATGAGATTCATATAAATTCAGTAAAAGAAGTAGAAGATGATTATTTTATTCGTCATCATGTTTTAAAAAAAGAGTATCATTATTATATAAATATGGGTGAATATAATCCAGTTAATAGAAATTATGTTTATCAGCATTGTTATTCTCTTAATGTTTCTAAAATGAGAAAAGCAATACAATATTTCGAAGGTAAACATGACTTTAGAGCTTTTGTTACAGAAAATATTGTTAAAGAAAATTGCATAAGAACTATTTATGAAGCATCTATTAGTAGAAAAAAAGATATATTAGATATTAAATTTGTGGGTAATGGTTTTTTAAGATATCAAGTTAGAAATATGGTTGGTGTTTTACTTAAAGTAGGTACTAATAAAATTGATTATAAGATGGTTAAAACAATATTAGATAGTAAAGTAAGAGGCAAAGAAGGATCTACTGCTAAAGCTTGTGGTCTTTATCTTGTTAAAACGACTTTGGAGGATGAAATATGATAGGAATACTTGATTCTGGTATTGGGGGTGTTAGTGTTTTAAAAGAAATAATTAGACTAATTCCAAAGGGTCAGTTTATTTATTATAGTGATTCAGGTAATAATCCTTATGGAGATAAAAGTGAGCTAGAAGTTTATAAAATTGTAAAACAAATAGTTAATTATTTTTTTGAAAGAGGATGTGTAGCGATTGTTCTTGCATGTAATACAGCAAGTGCCATATGTGTTAAAAAATTAAGAGAAGAATACCCTGATTTTTTATTTATAGCGATAGAACCAGCTTATAAAATGGTATATGATTATAATTATAACGGCAAGACTCTTGTAATGGGGACTAAAGCTACTTTAAAAAGTGAGAAGTTTTTATCTTTATATTCTAAATATAACAATAATAATACTATTTTACTTCCTTGTAGTGGCCTTGCTGATTTAATTGAACAGGATAATGATGAGGAAATTGATAATTATTTAATGATAAAACTTAAAGATTATAAAGATATTGATAATGTTGTTTTAGGATGTACACATTATCCTTTAATTAAAGATAATATAAGACAAGTTCTTGGTGATGTAAAATTTTTTGATGGTTCTATTGGAGTTAGTAAAGAATTATTAAGACAAGTTAAACTTAAGAATTTTAATATAGAAGAAAATGATAAATTTTCAATAGAGTTTATTGATACTGGAAATAATAGTTTTAATAAGTATTTTAGATTTACTGATTTATTAAAATTTTAGAAAATTATTTGACTAAATCTTTATTATTTGTTATAGTTTTAATATATTTTCGTTGAAATCTAAAAGTAGAAATATAATTTTGAAAAGCGACTTAGTGGTTGGTGTGAACTAAGCAAGTTATATTTTGAAATTACATAGATGGAGAAAAGCGTGTCTAAGCGTTAATTAGGTAGAGTGCATAGTTTCTATGAAGTAAGGTGGTACCGCGGAGTTTTTCGTCCTTAGTTTTTAGAAACTTTTTATTTTGGGAGGGATTATTATGTAGAAGAATCATTCTATAAAATAAAAATTAAGTTGTAATTAAGATAGTAGTAAAATTAGATTTGAGGAGGCATGAATATGACATTATTTGAAGAATTAAAATGGCGAGGTTTAATTAAAGATATTTCTAGTGAAGATTTAGTTGAAAAATTAAATAAAGGAGGACTTACATTTTATATTGGTACTGATCCTACTGCTGATAGTTTGCATATTGGACATTTTTCATCTTTTTTGATTGCAAGACGTCTTAAGGAAGCTGGTCATCATCCTATTCTTTTAGTTGGAGGAGGGACAGGCCTTATTGGTGACCCTCGACCTACTAGTGAAAGGCCTATGATATCTAAAGAAACGTTAAATCATAATTTTGAATGTTTAAAAGAACAAGCAGAGAAAATTTTTGCAAGGGGAGATTCTGATTTTAGAGTTGTTAATAACTTTGATTGGATTAAAAATATTAATGTAGTTGATTTTTTAAGAGATTATGGTAAATATTTTAATATTAATTATATGTTAGATAAAGATATTGTTAAAAGAAGACTTGATACTGGTATTACTTATGCTGAATTTTCTTATATGATTTTGCAAGCTCTTGATTATTTACAATTAAATAAAGATTATGATTGTAATTTACAAGTAGCAGGTCAAGATCAATGGGGTAATATTACCGCTGGTATTGATTTAATTAGAAAGAAAACAGGTAAGGAAGTTTATGGATTTACTATGCCTCTTTTAACAAAAGCAGATGGTACTAAATTTGGAAAAAGTGAAACTGGTACTATTTGGTTAGATAAAAATAAAACTACACCATATGAATTATATCAATTTTTAATTAATTCTGAAGATGAAAAAGTTATTGATTATTTGAAATTTTTAACATTTTTAAGTAAAGAAGAAATTGAAAAAATTGAAGCTGAACATAAAAAACATCCAGAAGAAAGATTAGCCCATAAAACTTTAGCTCATGAAGTTATAACCTTTTTACATGGAGAGGATGCTTATAATGAAGCGTTAAAGATTAGTGAGTCTTTATTTAATGGAGATATTAAAAATTTAACTGTTGATGAAATAGAAATGGCATTTAAAGGCTTAGATAAGATTAGTATTAATAAGGATATGAATATAGTTGATTTCTTAGTAGAGTGTAATATTTGTAGTAGTAAACGTGAAGCTAGAGAATTTGTTAGTAATTCTAGTATTACTATTAATGGTGATAAAATGACAGATTTAGATTTAATTATTACTAAAGAACTTGCTATTGATGATAAATATTTAGTAGTTAGACGAGGAAAGAAGAAATATTTTATTGTTTGTTATGAGGAAGTATAATGGAAAATAGTAGTAGAACTTTAAAATGGTTAAGAGTAGTTATATGTATATGTATTGCTATAGTAGTAATAGAATTAATTTATATTGGAATAAAAGCTTATACTAATAATAAAAACCTTGTTTATGTTGATGCTCTTAATACTTTAAAAAAAGATGATAATGATTATATTGTTGCAGGTAATAGTGATTTTAAAAATAGTAAGTTTAATTCTTATCAAAAAGATTATACTAAGGCAAAATTTGCTAAGTATGATAAAGATTTTAATATAAAGTTTGAAAGCTCTTATACTAAAGGTTATCAGTCTTATTTTAGTGATGTTGCTAGTTATAAGGATGGTTATATTGCTGTTGGTGGTGCGCAATATAGTCAAGAACAAGTTGATGATAATGCTACTGACGGTTTAATAGTTTTATATGATAAAAATGGTAAACAAAAAAAGACTAAGAGTTTACAAATAGCAGGTGATACGACTTTTACTAAGGTATTAGTTTGTGATGATGGTTTTATAGTAATTGGTCAAAGTATTTTACAAAATATGGTTATTGGTAGTGACCCTAAAGGTGGGGCATTAATTATTAAATATGATTTTGATTTAAATGAGAAATGGCGTGCTAACTATGGTGGTAGTAAATCCGCAATATTTAATGATGCTATAATTGTTGATAATGATATTTATTTAGTAGGTAAAGATGCTACTCGTTATGGAATGATTGCAAAATATACATTAGATGGAGAACAAGTATATGTTAAAAGTTATGAATATACAGATACTGTTGGTTTTAGCTCTATTGTAAAAGATGGTGATTATTTATTTGTAGGTGGCTCTAAAACAATTAATGCTGATGCTGATGATGAAGATATTGTAACAGAGGCTTTAATTGTAAAATATGATCTTGATGGTAATGTAGTTAATGATATTTCTTTTGGCGTAAATAATGCCGCTAGATATAATAAAATTATTATTGATGGTGATTCTATTGTTGCTATCGGTCATACTTATAAAAAGGATGATAAAGAGTCTACAGATACTTATAATGTTTTAAGATATAGTGGAATTATTGCAAAGTATGATTTTGATTTAAAAGAAATTAAGACAAAAGTGGAAAAAGGCAGTCGTGATAATTATTTTAGTGATATTATATTAACTGATGATGGTTATTTAATAGGCGGTCAAACTTCTTCTAAAGAATTAGGTGGTAATAATAAAGACTTTAGAACTTATTTCTTAAAATATAATAAATCATTTAAGAAAGAATGGTTTAAATAATGCTTTATTTAGTTAAATCTTTTAAAGAAGATAAAGATACTAGTGGTAAAAATAATCCACCACTTAGTGAAGAAGGGGTACAGTTTGGTAAACAATTAAAACTAAGAAATAATGCTCTTAGTTTTGATTGTTGTTATACTTCATATTTACTTAAAGATTTTTCCAGTGCTATTATTGTTGCTGGCGATAAACTTATAATTGAGAGAGTTCATGAGTTAGATGATGAAAAAAAGGAAGTGATTAGTTTTATTAAAAGGCTTCCTTTAGATAAGAAAATTTTAATAGTAGCTAGTGATGGAGTAATTTCTTTGATAGATGAAAATTTTAAGTGTATAATTTTAAAATAAAAAAACTGCATTTAAATTTGCAGTTTTTATTTATTGTAAAATTCTACAATAAGTGATTCATTAATATCCATATTAAGCTCATTTCTTTCAGGATATCTTACATATGTACCTTCTTTTTTGTTTTCATCAAAAGTTACATAGCTGACACGTTTATTAATTTTAGTTAATGCTTCATTAGCAGCTTTATGATCTTTAGAGTTTTCTTTTAAGGCTATAACACTTCCTGGTTTAACTCTATAAGAAGGTATATCAACTTTTTTACCATTTACAGTAATATGACCATGGTTTACAAGTTGTCTTGCTCCACGACGAGTTGTAGCAAATCCCATACGGTATACAAGGTTATCTAAACGAGATTCTAATAAAATTAAGAAATTTGTACCATGAACACCAGGCATTTTAGCTGCTTCATTGAATGTTTTTCTAAATTGCTTTTCATTAACGCCATACATGAAACGTAGTTTTTGTTTTTCTTTTAACTGAGTACTATAATCACTAGGTTTACCATGTCTAGCATTTCCATGTTGTCCTGGACCATAAGGTCTTTTAGCAAGTTCTTTTCCTGTTTCAGTTAATGAGAAGCCCACACGTCTTGACTGTTTATAACTTGGTCCTGTATATCTTGACATAACTTTCTCCTTTCTATAATTATATTTTGCATTTTTCTTGATTTGTTTTCACCATTTATTCAGGGAGTATTTCTTTCACTTTACAGCACAAAAGTTACTATAAATTTAGAAAACACATTGAATAAAGTAAAACATTGCTGTTTCAAGTAAATATGCTCTAATATCATATTATGAAAAGATTAGTTTGTCAAGATCTTCATCTTAAAAAGGTTTTAAAAATATCTGAATTTAAGTAGCAGAAAATGTTAGTTTATGTTATTATCCTGACTTTGACAGTTTTATAAAGGCAAAATCTCTCCGGCCCTTATTTTATAA
>CAMMBL010000013.1 GCA_946494015.1 uncultured Mycoplasmatota bacterium
TTATGCAAATTTCCTTTACATATACATAATAGCATAAAAAAGAACTTTTTTCAAGTCTTCTATATAAACTCATAAGTTCGAGTATTTATTACTTTGGTGCCTGTATCCGGAGTCGAACCGGAACTCTATTGCTAGAAGTAGATTTTGAGTCTACCGCGTCTACCAATTCCGCCATACAGGCATAAATTGATTATAACATATTTTTTTTAATATAGTAAGAAAATATGTTAAAATTAATTTTATAGGAGTGATAATTATGATTAGAAAAGGTTTTGATCCACATACACCAGGATTAGTTATTAAAAATGATGGTAGCATTGTAACAATGAAAGATGAAAATCATTCTACTTTCTTTCAAAATATTATTGGTAGTGAATATCGCAAACTAGGAATTAATGCAAGAAGTATTATGCGACAAAATAATCTAAGTGTTTTAATGCAAGTTTTATTAGACCAATTGAATGTTCTTCCTTATATAGGTTGTGAATCAGAAACAAGAATTTATAATGGTGGAATTTTATATATTAATGATAATTATGACATGGTAATTATTAATCCAGGGCGAAATAACGAAGATGATAAATATGTTAGTATAGATGAGGTAACTAAAGAATTAAATAAAAGGTCAAGTTTAAAAAAGAGGAATACTTTTTAAATATCCTCTTTATATTTAGACTGATATAAATCAGTATCTTCTTCTGTTATTTCTTCTTGTAAAAAATCTCTCATATCAGGTAGATCATTTATAGAAGAAAGACCAAAGTAATCTAAAAACTCTCTTGTAGTTTCGTAAAGAATAGGTCTACCAGGCATAGAACTTCTACCACTTTCTTTAATTAGTCCTTTAGCGACTAATTTTCTTATAATATGATTATTAGAAATTCCTCTTAATTCATCTACTTTAACTCTAGTAATAGGTTGATTATAGGCAATAATAGCAAGAGTTTCTAAAGCTGCTTGGCTTAAAGTATTATTATCATCTGTTGTAAGTAATTTTTGATAATAAATATTATGTTCTTTTTTTGTAGTTAATTTTAATTTATCTCCTAAGAAATCTATTCTAATACCTCTTTTATCACTTTGATAATCATTTTGTAAATTTTTAATCAATTCTTTAGTTTCTTCTTTAGATATTTCTAATATTTTACTTATCTCATCAAGATCAAGTCCATCATCTCCTACTACAAAAAGTAATCCTTCAATAACGGCTTCTAAATTCATTATGATACCCCCTCTATTATAATATCACTAAATAATTCTTCTTGTTCAATTAATAATTCTTTATTTCTAGCCATATCAAGAATCGCTAGAAATGTTGCAACTATATATTCTTTAGTTGAGATAGGAAAAAGTTTAAAAAAACTAATTTTCTTGTCTTTTTTTAAAATATTTCTTATTTCTAATTTTCTACTTGACACTGTAATTTCTTTCATAGTTACTTTTGTAGATAAAGGTTTATCTTCATTTTTTCTTTCAAGAAACTTTTTAAAAGCATCTACTAATAAATCAAGTGATCCTTCTCCTTTTATAATAGTATCATTTTCAATGTATTTATTAATATTTTCTGGTAATTTAGTATGAATTTCTTGTCTTTTACTCTCATTTTCTTTTAAAGTTTTTGTTATTTCTTTATAGGCTTGATATTCTAATAATCTTGTTACTAATTCTTCTCTTGGATCAGTATCTTCTACTTCTTCATCATCTACTTTAGGACGAGGAAGTAACATTCTAGCTTTTATTAAGGTAAGTTCACTTGCCATAACTAAATAACTTGATGCTATATCTAAATTTTGTTCTTCCATCTTATGAATATAATCTAAGTACTGTTTTGTAATACTTTCTATTTCTATATCAAAAATATCCATTTTATTTTCTTTTATCAAGTGAAGAAGCAAATCAAGTGGCCCTTCAAATGCATCTAATTTTAAATCCATAATATGCTCCTTACCTTTCTATTTGTATTATAACAAGGATATAGACTTTTTTCAAATTATTTAATTGATAAAGATAAGAAATAATTATATAATATTTTTATTAAATGGAGAGTTAACTATGAAAATAAAGGAACAAGTATCAAAAGTAATCATTAATGAAGAAGTATTAAAGAATATAAAAAATGATTTAGAAGATATTCTTAAAAAGTTAAATAATTGTTTAGATTTTAATGAAGAAAAAGAACTAATCATAAAATTTAATAATGTTAGAGATAATTATTTAACTTTATATTGGATTAGCTATATAGGATATTTAAAAGATACTAAAAATGAAAAATATTTAGAAACAGAAAAAATTATGGGTAAGTATGAACCTATTATTAATAACTTAATCTATGATTATTATAAAGTTTTAATTTCTTCTAAAAATAAAGAAAAGTTAAAAAAATTTATCGGTAAACGAGCCCTTGCTATTGCTAATAATCAGGCTAGATTAAAAAGTGATGATGTTGTCTTTTTACAAACTAAAGAAAAAGAATTGTGTTTTAAATATCAAAAATTAATTATTGGCACAAAGTTTAATTTTTTAGATAAAGAGATAAATCTTTCTTCACTTAATACATATTATAATGATGATAATAGATACTTAAGGAAGAAAGCCTATGATAAGAGATTTGAAATATTAGAAAGTTTAGAAAAAGATATAGATATAATTATAGATGAATTAATAGATGTTAGAAACTCTATAGCTAAAACTCTTGGTTTTAATTCTTATAGTGAAATGTCTTTTGTAAAAATGAATCGTTTAGGTTATAGCAAAGATGATTTATATATATTTAAAGAGGAGATAAAAAAATATGTTGTTCCCCTATTTAAATTATTAAAAGAACAGCAGAAAGAAAGATTAGGATTAGAAAAGTTAGAGTATTATGATAGTAATTACTTATTTAAGGATGGAAATGCTAAAGTTAGAGGTAATTTAGAGGATATTTTAGAGAATTTTAAAACCGTCTTAAAGAAATATTCTAAAGTAAGTTATAATTTACTTTGCATGATGTTAGATGAAGGACTAATAGATTTAGATAATAGAGAAAATAAAGCAAATGGTGGGATTACTACTTATATACCTAATTATAAAGTACCTTTATTTATAAAAAAGTATATGGGATTAGAAAGTAATATAACTAGTATTTTTCATGAGTTTGGACATTCTAATCAGTTATATTTAAGTAAGGATTTATTGTTTCATGAGAATAGATGGCCTACTTTTGATATTTGTGAAATACATTCTACTAGTATGGAATATTTAATGTATCCTTTTATGGACTTATTCTTTGGAAGTGATGATTATAAATATAAAATTAAACATCTAACTAATAGTCTTTCTTTAATGGTAAATATGGCTATCGCTGATGATTTTTGGAGTTGTGTTTATGATGATAATTTAGATAGTGAAGAAAGAAAAAAGAAATGGTTAGAGATAAGAGACGAATATAACTTAGATAGTTATGATACAGAATATTTTAATAGAGGGACTGAGTATCAAGCTGATACTAATAGAATAATTGATCCTTTCTATACAATAGACTATGCCATTGATAATGTTCTAGCTTTATCGTTTTATAAAAAAGAAAAAGAAAATATTAAAGAGACTTTTGATTTATATACAAAGTTATGTAAAGATGGAGGAACTTTATCATTAAAAGAGATTATTAGAAAGTATAATTTAGATAATCCTTTTGAAAAGGATGCTTTAAAAGATATGTGTGATATTATTAAAGAAGATATAAAAGTATTAAGTTTAAGAAGGAAGTAATTATGAAAAGATTTACAATGAAAGATGAAGAATTTATTTGTGAAAATTGTGGTAAGAAAGTTTTACCTTTAAAGTATAGTGCAAGAGATCATTGCCCTTATTGCCTTTACTCAAAACACGTTGATATTATGCCTGGCGATAGATTAAATGAGTGCAAAGGATTGTTAAAACCTATTGGTATTGAAAAGTTTAAAGATACTTATAAAATTATTTATAGATGTGAAAAATGTAAAGAAATCCATAAAAATATTATGGCTAATGATGATGATATGGATATGATAATTGAGATAAGTAAGATGTAATGAGGTGTTAGTTATGAAGTTATCTTTAATTAATAATGAAAATTTGACTGATGAGATGATAGATAAAATTGTTTATAGTAATACTGATGATAATTTAAAAAGTACAACTTATGCGATAGTTTTTGGAAATAGTATGTTAATCAAAGAACGTGCTAATACTGCTTATGCGGCTTATAAAAGTGGCAGAATAAAAAAAGTTATATTTAGTGGTGGTGTTGGAGGAGTTAGTAATCAAGATAACGATACTGTTGCCGAAGCAATAAAAATGAAAGAACTTGCTATAAAATTAGGAATAAAAGAAGAAGATATTTTAATAGATTATAAATCTAATAATAGCTTTGAAAATGTTAAGAATTCTTTTGATTTAATCAAAGATCAAAACATCACAGAAATTGCTATCATTACAAGTGAATTTCATCTTAAAAGATGTTATGCAATTATTAAGAAAAGTTATCCTAATATTAATGTTATAATGATACACTCTAAAGATGGATTTTCTGATAGAGATAATTGGTTTTTATCCGACAACAGTTGGAATTCTGGTAGAAGTCTTGCTACTTATGAAGCTAAGCTTTTAATTAAATATGCTAAAGAAAATAAAATTATGGACCTTGATATAAAAGATATTGATAAGAAAAAAATTAGAAAATAGAATTTTGACAAAAATTAATATTTATGATACTATGAATATGTCAAGGAAACTTGCATAAAATAAAAAAAGGGAACATTCAGTTTTGCAATGTTGAATGTCTACCCTGAAAAATCAAAGAGACATTTAATTCAATTGTGAATTAAGTGTCATTTCTTTATTACTACTATCATAATGATAAGAAGGAATAAAATGATAGCAATGAGATTTAGGACTTTTACAATAAAAGTCTTAATTTTCATTTTATCAAACCTCCTCTCTATAAGAGATTTGGTAGACACTCAAACAACTAATATTCCCTATAACCATAATAACATGCCAATCCTTATATAACAATAATGAAATGTAATAAAAAAGTTACGAGTTTTCGTAAATGTGTTTTTCATATAGTTACACAAATAATTTTGAAAAAAGTTAATATTTGTAATGCTATTAATATGTAAAAGAAATTTACATATTATAAAAATAGAGGAATCGAATAAGATATATTTTTTATTAAAAATATGTCTTTTAATATTTTATTTTTCACATTTATCTTTTGTCTCTTTTAAATAACTATATTCTTTTTCTTCTTACCTTTTGACCCATTCATAAACATTGGAGGTTCTCCACTACCTATCATTACTCTAATATTTTTTTAAACAATTAAACTCATCTTACATAGATTATATTGGTGATATAATGAATAAAATTGATTATGAGTTTTATAGTTTAATTAAGAAATTAGAACTAATGAGTAAAGAAGAAGTCTATTTAAATATTAAGAATAGATATTTAAGTCTTAATGAAGAATTAAGAGGTAATATTGAGACTTTTCTTAATAGTTTTAATTATTGGGGTAAGTTAGATTATATTAATAATGACTTTGAAGAAATTAAAATGGTAGTTAATCTTCTAAAGAATAATTTAACTGATTTAGTAGTATTTTATCAGAATCTAAAAGATTATAAATCTAAAAAAATATTACTTTCTATTTTAAGAAATTATTATTACTATGACTTTACAATGTTACATGAAGTTATAGATACTTGTTATAAACATTATTTTGATCCTGATTTAGTTAAAACTACTAAAGATACTATTTATGTAGACGTAGGTAGTTATATAGGAGATAGTGTTGATGACTTTTTAGATACTTATTTAGAAGAATATAAAAAGATTTACTGTTATGAAGTTACTGATACATCTCTTGCTATTTTAAAAGATAAATTTATCTTTAATGATGATATTATTATAAGAGATAAAGCTTTATATGATAAGAAGACTACTTTAAGTCTTAATACTAGTAGTGTTGATAATTCTGCTAATACCATAATTGATGATAAAGGTGATATTGAAGCGGTTACTTTAGATGAAGATGTAAAAGAGAAAATAGATATTATTAAAATGGATATTGAAGGAGCTGAGTTTAAGGCTTTAGAAGGAGCTAAGAGGCATATTAAAAATGATAGCCCTACTCTATTAATATCTATTTATCATGGCTTTAATGATTTAATTAGAATACCTAAATTAATTAAGAGTATTAATAAAAATTATAACTTCTATTTAAGATATTATGGTGGTAATATCTTCCCTACAGAAATAGTTTTAATTGCAAAGAAAAAAGCTAACTAACTAGCTTTTTTACTTTATCCTTTATATTCTCCGCCATTAACATGAATTACTTGACCTGTTGTATAGCTAGAATCATTACTTGCTAAATAAACATAGATAGAAGCTATCTCATAGGGTTGTCCTGCTCGTTTCATTGGACCAGTAGAACCAAATACTGGAATATCTTTAGCCTTTCTACTAGCAGGTTGTAGGGCTGTCCAAAATGGTCCTGGGGCCACGGCATTTACTCTTATGTTTTTAGGAGCAAGATTAGTAGCAAGCGCTCTTGTAAAACCAACTATCGCTCCTTTACTTGTTACATAATCAATTAAGTCTCCTTCTCCATTATAAGTAGTAATAGAAGTAGTATTAATAATACTAGAGCCACTCTTTAAATAAGGAAGTACCGCTTTAGTTAAATAAAACATAGAATAAATATTAGACTTCATCGTATAGTCAAACTGTTCATTAGAAATATCTGTTAGGTTATCAGCAAAATACTGAACCCCTGCATTATTAACTAAAATATCTATCTTACCATAACAGTTTAGTGTCTCATTTACAATAAAGTTAGAAAAGTCCTTATTCTTTAAATCCCCATGGATTAATAATACTTCTCCGCCTAATCTTTCAATATAATCTTTTGTATCATTAGCATCCCTTTCTTCATTATAATAAACTAAAACAAGCTTTGCTCCTTCTTTAGCAAAAAAGACAGCAACTGCCCTACCAATACCAGAATCTCCTCCTGTAATAATGGCAACTTTGTCTTTTAATTTACCACTACCTCTATAATTAGAATCATCAAAAACTGGAAGTGGTTTCATTAAGTATTCCATACCTGGTTGTATATCTTGATGTTGTGGTGGAAAATAAATAGGAAAAGTAGAACACGTTTCTCCTTCTTTGTAAGGTCTAATTGTATTAAATTTATTAAACATATATAAACACCCATTAAAATTATATTTGTAAAGAAAGTGTCTTATTACTTAATATTTATACATAAAAATTTTTGATGTGATAAAATTAAGATAAGGAGATGATTTTTGATGAATGATACAAATATGTTAAAAGAAATTAGAGAAGTTACAGCTTTAGAAAATTGTATTATAAAAAATAAAGAAGTAATACCCACTATTGCTAAAGAGATTAAAGAATTTAATCCTAAAAACTTTATGATAGTAGCAAGAGGTACATCTACTCATGGAGGTATATTTGGCAAATATTTCTTAGAACTACATTATAAAAAACCAGTAGAAATGGCTGATCCATCTATATTTACTGTTTATGATAGTAATTTAGATTTATCAAATACAGTTGTTATTGCTATTTCACAATCTGGTAAAGGATATGATGTTAGTACTGTTTTAAAGAAGGCGAAAGAGTCTGGTGCTTATACTTTTGCTATTACTAATAATCCTGATTCATTAGTAGCTAAAGCTACTGATAAGCATATTTATAATGAGATTGGTGAAGTTACAGCTGGAGCGGCTACTAAAGGATATACTACTACTTTATATATTTTAACTAAGTTAGCTCTTTGCTTAAGTGAGGAAGAAGATAGTTTTGATGATGCGAAATATATTGAAGCAGTTAAAAGAGCTTTAGATCTTTATGATAATGTTAAACCTATGGCTAAAGAATTGATTTCTATGGAAATGGGCTTTTCTATTGCTAGAGGTTATAGTTATTCTCTTGCTAAAGAATTTGCTTTAAAAGTTATGGAAACTTGTTTAGTCCCAGTTATTCCATATAAAGCAAGTGAATTCTGTCATGGTCCTCTTGCTTCAACTAGTTCTAAAACTCCTATAGTTTTATTCGCTATTGATGATAAAACTAATCCTGATATAAAGAATGTTATTACTTATTTAAAAGATACAAATGCAAAAACTTATGTGGTTACTAATGATAAAGAAATCGCCGATATTAGTGATATGGCTATTATGATAGATGAAAAGATAAGTATATATGCTTTCTATCAAGCGGCTATTGTAATGCAACTATTATCTTGTGAGATGGCCTTTACTAAAGGAACATATAAAGACCATGTACCTGTATTAAAGGGACGAACTAATACATTTTAGACATACTAAAAGTGAAGAAAATTAATCTTCACTTTTTCTTTATCATCTTGAAATTCACTTAATTATTCATAGTCATCAGTAGAATTATTAAAACTTCTTCTTAGATAACTATGTCCCCCATCAACACTGCAACGACCACATTTACAAGTAACATAATCATAAGTATATTTAGACTCTATAATAACACCACAATTTTTACATTTTATTATCTTTTTCATGACTAAATTCCTTCACTAGGTTCTTCTTTATCTTTTTCTATTTCTTTTTCTAAAGGTATAACTGACTTAATAGAAGCATCCTTACAAGATGTTTTTAATTCTTTTAAACTCATCTTATCAAGTTTCATAGAAGTATCTATTAATCCTCCTAAATTAATTCCTGTTACTACTTCATAATTAGCGTTAGTAAAAGCTAGTTTACTTGCTACTTTAAATGGAGTCCCTCCCATTAAATCACAGACAAATAGTATTTCACTATCTTTATTTTCTTCTATTATTTTATTAAATTTACCTTCTAGTGACTCATCATTATCACTACTTAAGAAGTCTACTGCAAAAATATTATCTTTAACTCCTGCTATCATAGTTAGAGAGCTTAAAATACCACTAGCAAAGTTATTATGTCCTGTTATTATTATAATTTGTTTCATTATATCACTACCTTTCTAACTAAATTATAGCATCTTTAGATAAAAAGAAAAAGCCAAAATGGCTTTTACTAAAGTATTCCCAAAAATGAGAATAGAATTGAAATTATTATAATTCCTACAATTAATACAGTTGTATTTACTTTCTTTCTTAATAAGAAATAAATTAAGAAAGTAAACGCAAATGGCAAGATATTAGGTAAAATTTTATCAAAGAAATCAGTTTGTAAATTGACAGTGGCATCATGACCAATATCGATAGTAGTTTTTACTGTTAATGTTACATAAGTTGCTATTAATCCACCTAATATTGTAACACCTAATACTGATGCGGCATTACTTACTCTTTTAGTATTTTCTTGTAGTTTATCTAAAGCGGCTGTACCTGTTTTATAACCTATTTTAGCAAGTGGAAAACGAAGTAAGAAAGCGACAAAAAATACTAAGAAAAATACTATTGGTCCTAAAACATTACCTTGACTTGATAAAGATGCACAAATACCAGCCATAATTGGTAATAAGGTAAACCAGAATAAGGCATCACCAATTCCAGCTAAAGGCCCAAATAAAGATATTTTGATCTTTTTTACAGTTTCAGGATCTTCACCGCCTTCATAAAGTGAAAGCATTAAACCTTGTAGATATGGTAGTAAAGTATTATGGGTATTAATAAACTCTAAGTTATCATTTAATACTTTAGCTAAAACTTTAGGATTATTTTTATATATTTTCTTTAAAGCTGGTCCCATTGAAGCGGTAAAACCAATACTTTGCATTCTTTCATAGTTAAAACATGCTTGGTTTAAAACTGAAAGTAAAGCTAAATCAGTTAAGTCTGAATCAGTTATAACTCTTTTACGTTTTTTAGATGCCACTTTCTTCACCTCCTTTAATGGTTACAGGTTCTTTTTCTCCACTCCTATAATATTCCATTAAGGCAAAAGCTACACCCATAATAGCAACTGGTAAGACATTATCAATTTGAATGAATGTGGCAAATAAGAATCCTGCAAGTAAATATGGAACATATTTTCCTTTTAAAGTTACACGTAGTAACATAGCAAATCCAACAGCTGGAAGTAAGCCACCAGCAACTTGGAAACCATTAATTACCCAATCAGGCATTGCTTCTACAAATGCTTTTAATGGAGCTTGTGCTGCATATACTGATAAGAATGTTAAAATACCTGTAATAATCATTGTAATAACAATACCATAAAAGCATAATTTCATTAAGCCTTTAACATTTCCTTCTTTAGCATATCTTTCAGCTGGGGCATTAAAAGCTGTAAAGGCTGTATTTCTAATAGTCCAAGTAAATTGCATTAATACTCCAAATGGATAAGCTAATGCTAAACTTGTCGCTACATCATTTCCTGTAATATGGGCAAATACAACAGTCATTACACTTGTAAGTAATGCTTCAGGAACAGAAGCTCCTCCTATTCCCGCTATACCTGCAAAAGCTAGTTCTACAATACCACCAGCAAGTAATCCAGTATTAAGATCTCCTAGAATAGCTCCTACTATAGGACAAACAATAATTGGCCTAAAAATAAATAGTGCTTCTAAATGACGATCTACAACAATAATCATAATTACTATAGTTATAATTATTCCTTGTAATAAAGTTATTTCCATAATTTTTTAAACTCCTCCCTTAAAATTCTTGTTTTGGTGAATCAGGGGTATCTTGAATATAAATTTTATCAACATGTTTTTTGATATAATTTAAATCTTTTAACTCCTCCTCATTAACAGCGACTTTATCACTTAATTTCTTTTCACCTTTTTCATAGTATAAATTTCCAATATCTACTTCCTTAATTTCGACACCTCCTTCAATTATTTTTCTTAAATCATGAGGATTTTGACATATTAATAAAATATGCTGATCACTTGATGCTTTATCTATGATATCTATAGTTTTTTGAATAGTAAAAAACCTAGTATCAAAGCCAAGAGATGATGCTGCCATTCTCATAACACTTTGTTCAATTTGACTTTCTGCTGTTTCATCATGAGCGACAACAATTAAATTTGCACCTACAGCCCCTGCCCATAGACAAACAATTTGTCCATGAATTAATCTATTATCAATTCTAGTTAATAAAATATTGTTTTTCTTTGCCATTTTTTCCTCCTAATAATATTCTTTATATATTTCTTTTGCTTTTATATCTAAATATTGTTCTATTTCTTTAGCTGTTTTTAAAGTTAAGACATGTTTTGCTATTTTACTAGCCTCTTTAGAATCTATCATAGATATTAATTTCTTAACTTTTAAGACCATACTAACATTAACACTAAATTCTTGTAACCCTAAACCAACTAAAAGGATAATTGCTAAAGGATCAGCGGCCATTTCTCCACACATTCCTACAAATTTATCTTTTTTATCTTTAACAGCATCTATAGTATTTTTTATTAATCTAATAACACCTGGATTATAGAAACTATAAAGGTTACTAACAGTTGGATTTAATCTATCAACAGCGACTGTATATTGGATTAAATCATTTGTACCTATACTAAAGAAATCTACTTCATCGATTAATAAATCGGCCATTACTGCTGTACTTGGTATTTCAACCATAATTCCTAATTTTATATCTTTATCAAAGGGAATATTTTTATCAGCTAATTCTTTTTTGGCTTCATCTAAAATTTCATTAGCTCTATATATTTCTTCAAGTGATGATATCATTGGATACATTATTTTTACATTTCCATAATTACTTGCTCTTAAAATAGCTCTTAAACTTACTTTAAAAAATTCTTTATTATCTAAACAATATCTAATAGCTCTATAACCTAAGAAAGGATTTTTTTCTTCTTTTATATCTATATATGAACATTTCTTATCTCCCCCAATATCAAGAGTTCTAATAATTAAAGGTTTACCATTTAATTTTTCTGCGAAGGTTTTATAGATACTAAAAAGATAATCTTCAGTTGGTGGTATACTTCTATTTAAAAATAAAAACTCTGTTCTAAATAATCCTATACCATCAATGTTTACTTCTAATAGTTTATCTAATTCTGATAATTCTCCAGCATTAGCGGTTATTTCTAAACTTTTGTTATCTTTTGTTAGGGAAGCTTTATCTTTCATAGCAATTAAGGAAGCTTTAAGAAGGGCTTCTTTTTTTATTTTTTCTTTTATATTATTAATCTTTGTAGTAGTTAAGTTAGTTTCGATATAGCCTTCATCACCATTTACATAAATAAATTCACCATCAGTTAAAGTTTTACTTATTTCTTTAATGCCAAAGACAGAAGGAATTCCTAAGGTAGAGGCTAGTATGGCAACATGACTTGTTTTACCACCTATTTCTGAAACTATACCTTTTATATGATCTAAATTATTTGCTAATAAAATTGAAGGTGATATTTCTTCAGAGACTAAAATAGTATCTTCTGTTAAGGAACTTAAGTCAATCTCTTTAATACCTAAAGCTTTTCTAATTAATTTATTTGTAACATCTTCTATATCTTTGCTTCGCATCTTTAGATAATCATTATCGACTAAAGATAGTTCTTCTTCTTTTCGTTTCATAACTTCAGTAATAGCGGTTATTTTATCACATTTTTCTTTATCTATTACTTCTTCCATAGAAGTTATTAATGCTTTAGAATTTAAAAGTATTTTATAAAAATTACATAATTGCCGTATTTCATTTGTAGTAGCTGTTGTTTCTAAAGTTTCATAATCTTTACTAACACTTTCTATAACATTTTTTAAAGCTTCTTTCTCTTTATTAGAATCTTCTACTTTTTTTGTTTCTAATTTAGGTATTTTTGTATTAAGTATACAAACTTTTCCAAGGGCTAATCCATTTCCTACTTTATTACCTAAGTATTTCATTTATTCTTCACCTTTTTCTATGTAATCACATATAGATTCTAAAGCTTTTTGTTCATCTTCCCCTTCTACTTCTACAGTTAATTTATCTCCACAATTTATATTTCCCATCATAATTTCTAATATTTCTTTAGCATTTATACTATTTCCATTATGAATTAATTTTATATCTGATTTAAATGTAAGAGCTAATTCTACTAAGGCACTACCTGGTCTTGCATGTAATCCTGATACACTTTTTACAACTACATCTTTTTTTACCATAATTCCACCGATCCTTTACCTTATATTTTATCTTATAATGTAATGATATCATAGTTAAGTTTAATTTACAAATTATTTTAAGATGATAAAGTAAAATTAAGTAAAGAAAAAAGACTAATAAAAATTTAGTCTTATACAAAGTTCATATTTCCAATTATCATATCTGTTAATGTTTTACCTAATAGTTCTAAGAAGCTTAGTTTATCTACATTTTCAGTTACAGTTAATACTTCTTCTTTTATTTTATTATTTTTATCTTTAACTATAATTTTCCCTACTTGATCGCCTTTTTTTAAAGGAAGATTATTATTTGTTATTTTAATATCATAAGTATATTTTTTACTATCTTCACTTTTTTTAGATAATATTGCAATATCATTAAGAGGTACTAAGCTTATTTTAGGTCTAGTCGCTTTATCTAAGCTTATTTCTTTTATAATGTCTTCTTTGGTTTTTATTATTTCTATTTTATAGTTATTGAAACCATAATCTAATAAGCTCATTGTTTCACTATTTCTAATACTACTATTTTCTTCTCCTAAAACTATAGCGATTAATCTTAAGTCACCTCTTTTAGCAGTAGCGGCTAAACAATATTTAGCCGCATCAGTATGTCCTGTTTTTAAGCCATCAGCTCCCTCATAAAATCTTACAAGTTTATTAGTATTAACTAACCAAAATTTATTATCAGTATCCTCTCTTAAATAATCTTCATAAACTGATGAAAACTCTAGTATTTTTTCATGTTTTAAAAGTTCTTTAGCAATAATAGCCATATCCGATGCGGTTGAATAATGACCATCTTCATCTAATCCGGTACAGTTTTTAAAGTTTGTATTTTTAAGGCCTAACTCTTTAACTTTTTTATTCATTAATTCTACAAATTCTACTTCAGTACCAGCGATAAATTCAGCCATTGCTACTGTAGCATCATTAGCACTAGCCATAGATATTCCTTTCATCATATCTTCTACACTCATAACTTCACCTGTTGTTAAATATATTTGGCTACCTCCCATTCCTGAAGCATTAGCACTAGCTGTTACTTTATCTGTCCATTTAATTTTACCTTCTTCTATTTGTTCTAATATTATTATCTGAGCTACCATTTTAGTCATTGAAGCTACTGCTAATTTTTCATCTTTATTTTTTTCAAAGATTATCTCTCCTGTTGTAGCATCCATTAAAACACCAGCTTTAGCATTAGATATTAAAGAAGTAGAACTATTATTAGATGAAGAATTATCATTATCAGTATTTGTTTCTTTACTATCACTACTATTTTCTTCTTTTATTTCACTACTTTTATTATTAGTAGTTTCTTCAGCTTTTACAATACCTGGTATTAACATAATAATGATTATAAGTAATAAACTTACCTTTTTCATTTAATCAACTCCTAATAAAAGCTATGCTAAGTTTTTTTTAATATGATTTTAGTTACATCTATTTTTTTATAAATATTTATATAAATATGATATGATGGTATTAATGAAACTTAAATATAATAAAATTAAATAAGGTGAAGGGTTATGAGAAAAATTGTAGTTATTTTAAGTAGTATTATTGTTATTATTTTTATAGTTCTGATGGTTTTCTTATTTAATACTAATAGTAAGGATAAAGATTTAGAAAAAATTAATGATAATAAAAGTGAGATAAAAATACCTAATGAAAAGGAAAATGAATTTAGTAAGTATTCTTTTTATAAAGAAGAAAATTTAGATAGATATATAAGTTATAAAGATAATAACAAAGATTTAGGTAATGAAGATATTGTTACTAGAGTTAATTTAAATTTAGATAAGGAAGTTTATACAGATACAAAACCAGCATCAAATTTAAATACTAATTATTTATTTGTGAATAAGTTTTATTATTTAGATAGTAATTATATTCCTAATAATTTAGAACTTTTAGATAATAGTTATGCTAAAAGTGGTATTTATTTAGTTAAGGAAGCAAAGGAACAAATTGAAAAGTTAATTAGTGATGCTAAGAATGATGGTATGAATATTAGAGTTATATCAGCTTATAGATCTTATTCTTATCAAGAAAATTTATATAATAATTATGTTAAAAGTGATGGTGTTGCTCTTGCTGATACTTATTCAGCAAGACCTGGTTATTCTGAACATCAAACCGGATTAGTAGTTGATGTTACAAGAGCTTTTGATAATTTTAATAATTTTGAAAATAGTGAAGAATATAATTGGATGTTAAATAATGCTCATAATTATGGTTTTATTTTAAGATATCCTAAAGACAAAGAAAATATTACTACTTATAGTTTTGAAGCTTGGCATTATCGTTATGTAGGTGTTGAACTTGCAAAAAAAATAAAGGCTAGTAATCTAACCTTTGATGAGTATTATATAAGGTATTTAGAAAGTGATAATAATTGATCACTTTTTATATGTTTTTTTATAATAAAAAGGAAAAGAACAATTACTTTTTATTTTTCTTCATCGCTTCTTCTATATCATTTTTATTAAGTCTTAGTGTTTCTTGGATTACACCAGTAGCATTAAAACACATTCCTAAAGTAAAAATATAAGCAAGGATATAAACCCAAAATAATAGGACTAATATATTAGACATCGCTCCATAAAAAACATTGTAATTAGCGAAATAGTCTACATAAAATGCATATATTTTAGAACTTATTAACCACATTATAGTTGTAAATAAGGCACCTGGAATTGTGCTTTTAGTACTAATATTGGTATCAGGAGCGATAGTATACAGTAATTTTAAATTATAATATATTAAGAATAAAGATATTGGATATTTAATTATATGATAAACTCCTTCAATTAGGTCCGTTAGTCCTTGATTATTAATAGTAGTTGTAATTAATTTTATTAAGATATCTCCAAATGCCGGAACTAATATTAAAAATAAAAGTAAGCTTACTAAGATAAAAGTCATTAAGATAGCTTTAAATCTTCTTTTTAATTCACTACTTCCTTTTACTTTATAAATTTCATTTGAAGTATTAATAATAGAATAAGTTCCATTACTAGCTAAAATAAATGCGGCTGCAAAAAAAACTATAACATTAAAGCTTAAAATATTTTGATCAGTACTAGGAATTAAATATTTAATTATATTTTGAGGTACAACTGATTCTAATATTTCTTTAATGGATGTAGAGGGAAGTCCAAAACCACTTACTATAGCACCTACTAAAGCGATTAGAGGTATAATAGAAATAACAAGAAAAAAAGCGAGCTGACCTGGCAATATTCGCATTTCTGGTAATCTTATTATTGAAATAACTTTTCTTAAAAAAATTTTTAATTGCTCACTTTTTTTCATCTTTATCCCCTATTTCAATCCTTGTTTTTTTGTCATCATTTCAAGTGTTGCTTCATTTATAGCATCATCTAATGTTTTAATATCATCTAATATCATACTATAACCAACACTTGCACCAAAATCATGTGGCAAATCTTTCATTTCTTTTTCTAACTTTTTAGCATATGTTTCTACTTGTCTTTCACTATAACCAACTAAGTAAACTAAAAATTCATTACCATCAGTTCTAATTATTTCACTATTTTCTAACTGAGTATTTACTAGAGTAGAAGCTGCTGTAACTATTAAACGATCTCCTTCTTCATGACCATAATTATCATTAACATATTTTACATTATTAAGATCTATAATAACAACAGCTTGTGGATAAACTTTACTAGCTTCCCAATCAGGAGCTTTTTTATTTAAATAGTTTCTATTTTTTAATGATGTTAATAGATCCGTATATTTATGACGATCTTCTTTCCTTACTTTTTTTACTTTCTTTTTATATTTAAAATATATATATAATACTGTAAGAGCGATTAATGGAATTGATACTATTAATAGAATTATTAAGAATAAGCCCATAAAGCTACTTCTTTCAACTATTGATCTATTTATATCAGCTAAACCACTATTACGGTAATTATAGTATGAATTAGTAGTAATTATATAGTTAAAGAGATTATAAAAAGTATTATTATTCTTTTTAACCATAAATTTATAATCATTCATCATAATATCTTGATATAATACATCATAATTTTTAAAGGTTGTATTTTTATAAAGATTATATATTTCTTTATCAACAACTAATATTTTATCATCAGCTTTTTTAACTAATTCTTCATTATTTTTATAAGTACTTATATCGCTACGACTATTATTTTCAAAATAATTATAAAGTGAAGTATCATTAATCATAGCAATATTTTGATCTTTTAAGCTTTCAAAGGAATTTACTATATGATTATCTTCTCTTTTACCTAAGATAGTATATTCTTCTATAAAGGTAGAAATTGTTTCTTTATAATCATTATTTTCATCAGCATAGTTATAATAATCAAAATAGATATCTACACTTCCCTTTTTAATCGCTTTTTTTAAGGCTTCTTTACTACTATATTTTTTATATTTAAAACTTATATTAGTTAATCTACTAATTCTATTTAGATATTCTCCAGCAATACCAGATACTTTATTATCTATTTCTACTTCATATGGATAATTTTCTACATAACCATATACATAATTTTTCTTAACTAAATCTGTTTTATCTTTTGAAGTTAATTCGTTTTTTTCAATATAGTAATTAAAATAGGAATCATTATATTCATCTACATAATTATTATTTTTCCATTTATCAAAGTATTTTCTAATTATATTATTTAATTTAGTATTATCGTTATTTAAAGTTAAAACTAATTTTTTATTCATTTCTGTAAAATAATAATTTATATAATAACTATTATTTTCAATTGTTTTATCTAAATACATAATATTAGGAATTATAATCATACCTACTTCATTATTATTTAGGGCATTAAATAGTTCATCTATAGTTTCATATGATTTAAAAGCTAAATTACTACTTGATTTTAAATAGTAACTAATTTCAGCAGCATCTGTTTTAAATATTCCTAAAGTTATATTAGATATATCTGTTATTTTATTTATTCTAAGATGTTCTTTACCAATTGCAATATAACCATCAGTTGCTATTAATAAATCATTATTAGTTAATTTATCTTCATTATTTAAAACTCTGAAGCTATAACCGGTATTAGGAGCTTCATTTTCTTTTAAATATGGTATTTTATTAAATTCAAGACCAATATTTTTTTCAAAGTCTTTAAGAAATTCAAAAAATACACCTTCGCCATTAAGACCATAAAGTGGATAGTTATTTATGATATTAATATCTATCATATTACTATCATTTTCTTCTACCCATTTTTTCTCATTAACAGTTAAAGATGTTTTTGCATCTTCTCTGTTATAGTATATGAAAACTCCTATAAAAACAATAGCTATAATGATTAGAGGAATAATAATTAGTGTTTTCTTTTTCATTTAATCACTACCTATCTTTTGTCCATGTAAAATTATCTTTATCTTGATGTTTATATCCTATAATTGGAAACTTTTCATCATCATTATCTTTTTTAATAAATATTTGTATATCGTAAAATTTCTTTTGATCATCTTCTAAATTATCAATAACTGTAGTAGTTAAGGTTTTAGCTGTTTCAAGACTAACATCATTACCTACAGTTATAATTATGTTTATAATTCGTCCTTTTATATCACAACTAGCTTTTGTAACCTCATCTTTTTCTTCTAATTTTGTAATAATATCATCTTTTTCATCATCAGTTACTTTTACTTCATTTATACCATCTAGCCTATCTCCATAAATTGCTTTAGCTTCATTAGGAAAAAATATTAATTTAATTGTGAAGACAAAAATAACAAAGATTAAACAGCATATGGCTGTTATCACTGTAAGTTTATTATTTTTTATAAATTTTTTCATCTAATCACTTCCTAGTATAATTATTATATAATATTATTTATAAGTTATCAATTATTTATTTAAGGTATCTATTAATAAATCATTAGCTATTTTAGGGTTTACACTACCTTTAGTTTCCTTCATTACTTGTCCCATTAAATATTTTATAGCTCTATCATGACCATTTTTATAGTCATTAACACTATCAGGATTATTTTCTATTACTTTTGTGATTATGTCTTTAATAAAGCTATTATCAGTAATATTTTTAATATTAAACTCATCTTTTAATTGTTCTAAAGTCTTATCAGTTTCCATTAAAGAAGGAATAATTTCTTTAATGTTTTTATTTGATAATTCACCACTTTCTAAACTGTTAATTACTGTTACTAATTTATCATATGTAAGATTAGTATCAGTAATTAATTTATTATGTTTATTTAAATAAGAAGCTATATCAGATAAAAGTAAGTTTATAGCAATAGTATAGTTAGTTTTATATTCTAATAATCCTAAAAAATAAGAGTTTAATGCACGATTAGCTATTATTTTTTCTATTTGTAAAGGTGTTAAACCAATCTTTTTATATTTTTCTCTTAACTCATCTGGTAATAGGGGTAGTGTTTTTAAAGCATCAGTTATAAATTCATCAGTTAATTCTAAATATGGAATATCTGGTTCTATAAAATAACGATAATCATTTCCAGTTTCTTTAACTCGCATTAGAATTGTTTTATTTTGTTTATCATCAAATCTTCGTGTTTCTTCTTTAATAGTATTACCACTTTCAAGAATTTCTTTTTGTCTATTTATTTCTTCTAAAATAGCAAGTCCAACATTATGAATAGAGCTAATATTTTTTATTTCAGTTTTAACTCCTAAAGTATTATCTTTACTAATAGAAACATTAGCATCACACCTCATACTTCCTTCTTCCATTTTACAATCACTAATATTAGCATAGAATAATAGTTCTTTTAATTTTGTAAGATAGCTTGTAGCTTCTTTACTATTATTTATACAAGGTTTAGTTACTATTTCAATTAATGGTACACCCGCTCTATTAAAGTCAAGAAGACTTACATTACCTCGATGGGCACTTTTACAAGTATCTTCTTCTATATGAATTTCTTCTATTTCTATTTTTTTCTTAATACCATCTACTTCTATTTCTACATACCCATTAGTACCAATTGGAGTTCTATTTTGGGTAATTTGATAATTTTTAGGATTATCTGGATAAAAGTAATTTTTTCGATCAAAATGCATTTTATGAGTTATATTGCAGTTTAGAATATGAGCAGCACGTATACCTTGTTTAATTATTTCTTTATTTATAGTTGGTAGAGTACCTGGATATCCTAAATCAATTACATTTACATCAGTATTAGTAGCCATACCATAAGTATTTGCACTATTTGAAAATAGTTTACTTTTACTTTTTACTTCTACATGGACTTCAATACCTATTGTAGGAACATAGTTTGTCATATTAAAATCCCTCCTCTATAAAACTAGCTAACTTATAGATAAGTGCTTCATCAAAGGCTTTCCCTATTATATGGAGTCCAATAGGCATATTTTCACTATTTTTACCAATAGGAACATTTAAACCAGGAAGTCCAGCCATATTAACTGGTATTACTAAAACATCATCCATAAAAGCTTTATGAGGATCATCTTTACTAGTTCCAAGTAAAGGAGCGACTCTTGTCGTTGTTGGCCCTATTATTAGATCATAGTCTTTAAAGATACGTGCAAATTCTTTAGTAATATCATCTCTTACTTTTAAAGCTTTATCATAATAAATTTTAGCATTTTTACCACTTAAGATATATGAACCAACCATAATTCTTCTTTTTACTTCATCACCAAAACCTTCACCTCTTGTTTTAGTATACATCTCATCTACCGTTTTAGTATTATCTTCTCTAAAACCATAACGTATGCCATCAAAACGAGCAAGATTGCTACTAGCTTCAGCCATAGCAATAATTTGATAAAGAGTAACAGCTGTATCTAAATATTTCATATCGATAATATCAACAATAGCTCCTTTTTCTTTTAAATAGGATATTACTTCTTTAATTTTATTACTAATTTCTTTATCTACAATATCGCTAATAAAGAACTTAGGAAGGGCTATTTTCATATTTTTAATATCTTCTCCTATTAGACGTGTAAAGTCCTCTTTAACTCTATTAGCACTAGTTAAATCATAATCATCTTCTCCTACTAAAATATTTAATAAGGCAGCATTTTCATAAACTGTTCTACTCATAGGCCCTATTTGATCAAGACTTGAAGCAAAAGCAACTAAACCATATCTTGAAATTCTTCCATAGGTTGGTTTCATTCCCACTATTCCTGTATAACTAGCTGGTTGTCTAATACTACCACCTGTATCACTTCCAAGCGCAAATGGCACTATATTAGCTGATACTATAGCAGCACTACCTCCACTACTTCCTCCAGCAGTTCTTTTTTTATCATGAGGATTTAAAGGAGAGCCAAAATAACTAGTTTCACTAGTTGAACCCATAGCAAATTCATCCATATTAGCCTTCCCAATAATAAGCATTTTAGCTTCTTTAATTTTCTTTATAACTGTAGCATCATAAATAGGAATAAAATTATCTAAGATATGAGAAGCACAAGTTGTACGCATATTTTTAGTAATAATATTATCTTTAATAGCAATAGGAATACCAAAAAATAAATTGTCTTTATCTACTTTACCTAAATTTTTAGCTTCTTCTCTTACTTTATCATTTATGGTAATAAAAGCATTTAAATCTTTAGTATCTTCTATTCTATTTAAAGCTTCATCTACTAAATCAAGAGGAGTTATTTCTTCTTTAACTAATAATTCATGTATTTCTTTAATACTTAAATCTAAATATTTACTCATTTATCATCACCGGTACTTCTATAAAATTTCCATTTTTGCAAGGAGCATTTGCTATAGCATCTTTAGCATTTAACATTTCTCCTACTACATCTTCTCTTAATCTAGCATTAGTATCTACTGGCGTATACATTTCTTCATCATCATAATCTTTAACTTCTTTTATTTTATCTATATCATTCATTAATACTTTAAGTTGTACTCTAAATTTTTCAATTTCTTCATCTGTTAATGAAAGCCGAGCAAGATGGGCAACATGTAATACTTCTTCCCTACTTAGTTTATCCATAATATATTCTCCTTTTCTTACTAGCTTAGTATACCACAGATTAAAAACAAAAAAAAGTAATAGCACTTATATTACTATACTTTCCTATTACCTAATCTTAAAATTCTTTCATTCGCTTTAGCCATTTCTTCTTTTTTCTTATAATCATTTTCTAAAGCTACTTCAAGAAAATATTTTTGGTCTAAAAATCTCTCTATTTTATAAAAATCTCTATTCTTTTCTAATTCATCTAATGATTCCTTAATTACTTTTTTTATATTCAAGATTAAATATCTTTAAATATTCTTCTAAAGCTTTTAAATATTTAATATTATTATTTTCACTAATAAAGGTATCTATTTTATTAAAACTAATAATATCATGTCCATAATTAATTGATGTTAATGGTTTAAGAAAAGGATCTTCTCCTAAATAAAATCTATAAGTACTTTTTTTATCATCTAATTTTATATTTCTAATACTATTAGATATTAATAAAATTCCATTAATATCTACTTTCCTGTTACCAAGACTTTTAGATATTTTATCTGTAACTAGATTAAAATCTTCTTCTAAATAACTAATACTATATAAACTTAAAACACTTTTGTTAGGCAAATACAACTCTTTTTTAATTTTCATGCTAATCTCCTATAAAATAGATATTATCATAATTAAAGTTTTTTTCATCTAAGTTAAGACTATAACTAGAATTAATATGAGTACATCTTGAATCAAAGTAAGTTTTAAACTTATCATTTTTAACATTAATTAAAGTATAAGGAGTATCTTTATCCAGATTTAGAATATTACCTTTAATAAGCATTACTTCTACATAACCTTTAGTTTTAATAATTAAGGGAATATTACCAAATTTTTTTCTAATAGATTCTACTAAGTCTTTTAATTCTAAACTATTAAGTTCTACTGATAAAGTAACAGCTTTATATCCCAACTTGTATAAATAATAGGCTGTATATGAATTAAAAACATTTAAATGATATGAAGCGATTACATCAGTAGTTGGTCTAAATAGATTACTAACAATGCTTTTATCTTTTAAGACCTCTTTTAGGTAAAAAGGATTTCTTTCTACTTCCACATAATTATCTAAATCTATTACTTCTTTAGTAGTTATTTTATCAAAAATTACTTCTTTAATAATAGGGTCATTATAATCATTAAGACGTTTCCCAATTAATCTTTCTGATAAAGTTCTTCTTGCAATATTTAAATCTCCTATTCTAATAAAGATATCTTCATCCATATCTACACTTATATGTTTTGCAAGAAAAGGGGTATTACCTAGTTTTTCTAACTGACTAATTAATCTTTCTTTAGATATAGGATTATTAATAGATTTCTCTACTATACTACCTCTATAAGTAACAGTATGTAATAAATCACTAAAAGTTAGAATAAACTCTTTCCCAACTTTGGCTTTTACTTCAATATTAATAGGGATTTTTCTTGTAATAGTAAAATCTGTTATTTCAAGGCTTTTATCAGTAGTCTTTCTAACTTCATCTAGGCTAGTTAACTTAACTTTATTATCAACTTCTACTATTTGTTTAGGATTAGCTTTATTAATTAGATTATCTTTCAAATCATATAGATAATTTACTATCATTCCTTTATTAGATTCTTTAAATCTAATACCATCTCCTTGTAATAAAGGTTTATCTAATTTTATTCTAATTCTCTCATCATTTACATCTATAACTTTGCCTAAGTAACTTCCTAAATGATTAGGACTTTTTTGATTAATCAAATTTTTATCATTAAATAGATGGCCTTTTGTAAAGCCTCGATAAAACATACTTTTTAAATCATCTAAATCTTTAGTAGAAAGTTCTTTCTCATCAAGTATTTTACGATAATACTTAGTAATAAAACCTACATAAGATGGACTTTTCATTCTTCCTTCTATTTTAAGACTAGTAACATTACTAGGTAGCTTCTTAATATTAAATGAGGTATTTAACTCTTTCATTGATAAAAGATAACCTTCATTAATTAAAGTCTTATCTTTATATAATTTGTAAGGAAGTCTACAGCTACCAACACATTCTCCTCTATTACCACTGCGTGAACCTAACATAGAACTAAATAGACAGTTACCAGAATAACTAACACATAAGGCTCCATGAATAAAGACTTCAAGTTCTACGGGAATATCTATTTTTTTAATTTCTTCAATACTCATCTCTCTTGGAAGGACTATTCTTTTTACTCCCATTTCGTATAGAAGTTTAATAGTCTCATAACTACTACTATTAACTTGGGTAGAAGCATGGATTACTAGATTAGGATACTTTTCTAAACATAAGGATATCATCCCAAAGTCTTGCATTAAAATAGCATCTACTCCTAGATTATATAAAAACTCTACTTCTTTAAGAAAATCTTCTACTTCGTTTTCTTTTACTAAAGTGTTCATCGTTACATATATCTTAACACCATAGATTTTACCAAGTTTTAAAACTATTTTTAATTCTTCATCAGTAAAGTTTTTAGCATAACTCCTTGCCCCAAACATTTTACCTGATAAATATATAGCATCTGCTCCAGCATTTAGGCCTGCATAAAATGAATTTATATCTCCTGCTGGTACTAATAGTTCCATAAATATCACCTACTTTTATATAATAATTTTATAAATAATCAATTTAATTAATAGTACAATACCAATAATTATTAATAATTCATTATTGTATTCCCTCTTTTTGGGAAGAATTATCATTATAATCATAGTTATAATAATATTGCTTAATAATAATTTAAATTCTAAAGTATTAGTAAAAATAAAATCTATTATTAAATTTATAATAAATAAAAATATAGTATTAGTTAATATTTTCTTACTAATATAAAACAAATATTTCTTTTTGCCAAGTCTTGTAATAATACTATTTCTATTTAGAACATAGTAATAATACTTATCTAGATATACTTTGAAGAAAAGAAAAGAAAAAATAATGCTATACATAATATCAATTGCTCTAAAAGTAGTAATATATTTTACATAAAAATAATAAGAGGAATCTTTAAATAAATAATGTAATATAAAAGAAAGAACTATTATTAAAATATAACTGATATTTTTACTTACTAGTTTCATCATAAATTTTGCAATCCTTTATTATTAGTTTTCTATTATAATTTAATTTTTCCATTAAATCATGAGAAGCGATAATTATTATTTTATCTTTTTTCTTAGCAAGATTATTAATAATTTTAAAAAACTCCTCTATTGCTTCTTGGTCTAACCCTCTTATAGGTTCATCTAAAAGTATTATATCTTGTTCCTCCATAATAGCTTGTATAATTGCAACTTTTTGACGCATTCCTAAAGAATAATTTTTTAATTTTTCCTTACTATATAAATTCAAATTAAATTCATTACATAATTTTTCAATTTTTTCTTGTGCTGCATCATTCCAAGAATTAAGAAGTGTATATAAATATTTTAGGTTATAAAGAATAGTCTCATTTTCAATAAAACCAGGATTTTCAATAACTGCACCTACTCTTTTATTTTTATCAATGGTGATTGTACCACTATCAGGTTCTAAGATACCTGCTATTAATTTAAATAAAGTGGATTTTCCACTTCCATTTATACCATATAAGTGAACTAAATCTCCATTTTCTAATGACAAATTTACTTTATCAAAAATAACATGATGTTTAAATTTTTTACATAAATTTTCAATTTTTAACATATTATACGACCTCCATTATCTTTATTAAAAAAGGAATAAAATAATAATAAAATACTAAATTCATTATAACTGGAATAACTATATATTTATTTCCCTTTTTAGTTAAAAATATTAACATAGAAAATAATTCTTGTATTAAAAAATTAATAAAATTGAAAAATAGGAAAATTATAAAAAAATTCATTAATTTTATATTTATTCCTAATTTTAAATATATTGTTAGATAAGTAATAAAAAGAAAGACTAAAATATCAACTATACCATTTAATATATATTTACAGAAAAACTTTTTCTTACCAATCCTACATATAATTTTATCATAAATACTTTTTACTTTTTTAGCTTTTTTAAACATATTGTGACTATTTAAACAAAATGTCCGGTTTTTAAATTTCATTTACAAAACAAAATG
>CAMMBL010000014.1 GCA_946494015.1 uncultured Mycoplasmatota bacterium
TGAATTTGATATTTATCATAATGCTCGAAAGTTCGAGCAGATTCGTCTCTGGAGCGAGTGTCGTAGATATCTACAACTCTTTCTCTAGTGATATGATAAATATCACTCACTACTAATAATATAGCATATTTTTAGAGAATAATAAACAAAATTATAAACAAATATGTAAAAATCTGGTATAATCATAATAGCGAATATCTTATGATATTCTTTTTTTATTTATAAGGAGGATAAAAAATGTTTTCAAAAAAGTTTTTAGAAACAGGATTTGTATTTTTAACAGCTGGAATTATTTCTCCACAAGATGTTATATTATTAATTATTTGTAAAATATTTGATATTAATGTTGACGAATATAATATACGTATATGTTTAATAATTGGAATTTTATTAATTGTTGTTGGCTTAATTATGTATTATAAGGAGTCAAAAGAAAATCATACTTTATCAATTATAGGTTTAGATAATATGAACTATATCACCAAAATTAAAAATCCACTTACTATTAATATAATTGATGATTGTAAAAATATTAAAAAAAGTAATTCTAAATCAATAATATCTAGTTACGTAAAAAATATTAAAGAAAAAATTAGTAATTATATTTCATATAAAATTTCTTATTTTGGCGTTGCACCTTTGCCTTTTATCGCTATAGCAGGAAAATATTATAGAAAAGTAAATATTGTAATTCATTATGAATACCACCAAAAGGATGATAAAATTTTGCCATTAAAGACAAAAAAATTATTTTTAAATGAAAAACTAAAATGTGAACAAAAAAACAATAATAGTAAGATTGCAGTTATTACTATAGAAACAACAACTAGAATTAATGATGAAGATTTAAAACAATTTAGAAATGCTAATATTTTTAGGTTTTACCTAGAAGATGCTAGAACAAATGCTATTGTTTATGAAAAACAGCTAGAAGAATATTCAGAAATAATTGCAGATACTATTTATAAGATTAGCAAAACAGATATTGAAAAAATTTATATATTAGGCGCATGTCAAAGTTCTTTAGTTTTTGAAGTGTTTAGAAGATTAAATGATAATAGAATTAAAGAAATAATTGTTTGCAATTACAAGGCTAAATCAAAAAACAAATACAACTGGGGGATTAGCATTTACAATGAAAATGATAATGAAAAATATGTAGAATTAGGAAGTGATATATGTGGATAAAATCAAAAATTTAATGAATAATTTTTACTATAATGAAGTTATACTACCAAATGATAAAGTTACTGAGTTACGTGAAAAGAAAAATATAAATATAACTAGATTAAAAGATGGAATAAATAAATATAATGAAGATAATAATACCGATTATAAATTATATGAAAACTTAGAACAAGGAAGTATTGCTATGTCTACTGCAATTGAGCCAGAATATGATGACTTTGATATAGATGTTGCGATAATATTTGAAAAAGAGAAAATACCTTTATCTACTGATGAAATGAAAGATTTAATAATAGATTTTTTAAAACCATATAATTATTATTTTAAAGAAAATCCAAAAAAGAAAAACAATTGTATAAGAATTGAATACCAAGATAATTATCATATAGATTTTGCTGTTTATAGAGTTTCAAATGATTATTATGAACATTGTGGTTTGAATTGGACAGAAAGGAATCCTAGAAGTATAAATAATTGGTTTCACGAACAAAACAATTTGTATGATGACAAACTAAGAAAAATCACACGATTGATAAAGTATTTTTCTAAGACTAGAAAAGACTGGGATATATGTGGTGGTTTTATAATAACTATCCTTGTAAATGAGGCATTAGCAAATATAACATTAGATGTAGATATAGATAAATTATTGCTAGATGTAATAAAATCTATTTCCAATAGGATTAATTTTAATACTTCTGTTAAAAATCCTACTAATAATCAGGAATTGATAAATGATGATAAAAACAAAAAAAGATTAAAAAACTTAAAAGAAAAATTGGATGAACATATTAGTGATATTGAAAATGCTTATTTAAATAATGATGAGGAAGATGTAAAAAGAAAATGGAATAAGTTTTTTAAAACGGATTATTTTACAACCGACTCTCAACAAAGAAGTAGATGTGAAGACAATGAAATGTTTATCGAAAATATATATAGTATTGATAAATTAATGCCAATAAAGTTTGAAATAAAATGCCAAAGATACATTTCAAAAGATAACTTTAAAAACTCTACATATGTTAATTGCTTTGATAATCAAAAATTTAGTATAACTCAAAATAGAGATGAAAAATTATGCTTTTCGATAGATACAACTATTCCTAAACCATATATTTTGTTATGGAAAATTAAAAATAATGGTAATTATGCCATAGAAAATAATAGTTTACGTGGAGAAATATACTATGGTAATAATTTAAACTCTTTTGCAGATGATCCACAAAGTTTTAAACGATTTGAAAGTATATCGTTTAAAGGAAATCATTATGTAGAATGTTATTTAATCAAAGATAATAAGTGTATTGCTAAATCACGATTCAATGTTAATATTGAATAATGTTGAAAAGACCTTGCTTATTTTCTAAAAAATGATATAATAAATCCTCGTCAGGAGGGACTTTATGGAAAAATTATATGGTGGTAGTAATTTTATAACTTTACCAAAAAAATTGGAAATACCAGAGATTGATGATAATAGATTAAAAGAATTATATCAACTATTAAAACCAATTGTAACAATTGATGAAATGAAATACTTATTAAGAGAATTTACATTACAAGAGTTAAGAAATCAATCTTATATTTGGAATCGTCATGAAGATAAGAGAGATGTTGTTGATCCAAATAAACTAGAAACAGTTGATGATTTCTTATGCTTACATACTTGGGGATATTATGGATTGTTTAAACCATCAATTGCTGAAGTATTATCTCAAGCACCTGAAAGTGTAATAGAACAAGCAAATACTTTTGAAATTATTGAAAGCCCTGAAACTCGTGAAGATGTTTTCAAATATAAAGAAGTTATTGATAATGGTTTTCATTTATCAAAAGTAAGAGCATACAAAATGCATAAATAATTAATAAAAGAATGGCAAAACTATAGAGTTTTTGCTTTTTGAATGATATAATATATTTGTTGATTTAATTATTTAGGAGGACGAATATGGATCTAAGGCAGAAAATAGAAAATTATATACCCTTTAATGAGCAAGAAGAAAAAGACAAAGAACAATTTTTAAAATTTATTGATACTTTTGATGATGTTTTGACTAGAGATAATATTTTTGGACATTTTTCTGCATCAGCATTTGTGGTAAATAAAGAAAGAAATAAAATGGTAGTTGTCTATCATATAATTAATGATGGTTGGATTTATCCAGGAGGACACGCTGATGGAGAAGATGATTTTTTATCAGTTGCAGTTCGTGAAGTTGAAGAAGAAACAGGATTAAAAGTAAAAGTTTTAGATGAAAATATATATTCGATTCAATCAGCACCTGTAAAAGGTCATATAAAACGTGGAAAATATGTTTCAGCTCATCTACATTTAGATGTTTTATATATAATGGAAGCAGATGATAAAATACCATTAGTATATAGAGAAGATGAATCAAAAGGAGTTAAATGGATTCCTTTTGAAGAAGCAGATAATGATACAATGTGTGATTTTATAAGACCTGTTCATAAAAAGTTAATTAAAAAATTAGGTTCAAAATAAAGATGATTACATATCAATCTCGTAATCATCTTTTTCTTTACTTTTATCATTTTCTTTGTTCCAAACATAATCATCTTGAATTGATTTAATAGTTTTATCACTAAATATATTGTGAGCATATAAATCTTTTGAAAAATTCCAATAATCTTCTCGTTCTTTTTCCTTACCAAACATTTTATCTTTAATAAATTTAACTAATCTATCAAATAGATTTTCAAAGAAATTAATGGTGCTTTGTAATTTAGAATTTTTCTCTTTAAGATCATCAATTTCATCTTCTTGTTTATCTATCTTTTTTTCAAGTGATTTAACTTTAATATTTAAGGCATCATTATTTTCAGTTAGTATTTTAATCTTTTTCCTGTTTTCTTGAAGTTCAGTATCTACATCATTTAAAGTAATAGATAGTTTTTGCATTTTCTTATATTCTTTATTAGTTGAATCTACTTGCTGAATAAATTTATCAATTTTATCTTTATCATCTTTGTTTAAAACATATTTATCTTTGTTAGTAAAAGTAGTTTTTAAATTACTAACTATATCTTTAACTTCATTAGAATTATTATCTAGTTCTTGTGATTTTTTATTAGCAATTTCTAATCGTTCTTTATTTTTAGATAATTCTTCTTGTATTTCAATATAGTTTCCCATATCTTTAACATTTATATCTTTATTTCTTCCTTTTTGTTTATCTTTTAATATTGCATTTAAACCATATTCTTTATTAAAACTAGCAATACATAAAGTTCTCATTTTATCTTGTAGTTCAATTAACTTTGTTTTCGTAAATACATCAGATTTACCAACTTGCTTAGACATACCATTTTTACTTTTATATTTAATTGGAACACCGACAATATGCATGTGTGGACTAGTTTCATCATAATGAATAATTGCACTTGCTACTTTAAAGTTAGGAATTAAAGTTTCTAAATCTTTAACTTGTTCTTTATATACATTAGACATTTTATGCTTGAACCTTTCATCTTTGGTATCCCAATACTTTTTATCTCCAAGTTCAATAATAATCTCACAAGCTAAATCATTTTTAGAATTATCACTTATCTTTTTAAAGTAATCATCTATTTTTCTATCATCTCTAGTTTGTTTAGAATTATATCCTAATCTTGCTTCTTCAAATTCATCTTTATATAATTTTTGAACATCACTATATAAAGAAGTTGTTCCTCTAACAATTTCAATTAAGTGTTGTTTGTCATCATATTTACGATAATTATGTTTATCAACACGAGATAATTGTCTAGCATTTTGAATTGCATTATTAGATAGAGAAGTAGTTCCACTAGTATTAGATTTTGCTCTTGCTCTTGATACATTTTTTCTATTTTTATCACTACCCAAATGTAGCGAGTATGCAAGTTCTGACATATATAAATCACATCCTTTCTTTGCACTTATTTTGTTTATGACAAAATATTTAACCCCCTAGGTATTTTGACACAAGTATCAAAATAACCTCGTGGGCTAGGGATTCCCTAGAACCCTTTTGAAACGTATTTCGTAATGTTTTAAAACTTCGTAATAAAACAATACTACATAAGTTTATAAAATGCTTTTCCCACTTTCACGAGTAAACTCGCAAAACGTGTTCGCATTTTATTCTTCTATAGAGAGCAATTCCTTTTTAACAGGTTTAACACCAATTTCAATGGGAATCGGCTCTCTCATATAGATAACACTATCGTTTGTTTCATCTGGTATATAATCAAATGCACTATCTATATCTTGCATTTGAAATTCATCATTTTCACGAATATAGATTATTCCATATCTATATTCTTTCATTTTTATATTAGGATCTATCTTACAATAATCTTCCATTGGGAATATTCTTACAATAGCACGATTATCTTGTAAAAAGTTGAAATAGAAAACTCTATCTTCTACATAATAAGTTGCTTCTTCAAAACCTACATCATAGTATTGTCTTAATCTCATTATGTGTTTTCCAACTTCTTCTTCAGGTAGATAATTACTAAATCTTAATTGACCTACTAAATTACCAAATAAAGTAGGAGTTTTAATATCAATATAACCAGCACTAACTAATTCATTACAAGGACGACATATACTTTCCCTAAATCTAACTTCATCAACTATAACAACTTTGTTTTTTTCTAACAAAGTTATATCATCGACATACTTCATAATTAAATTTGATTTTTCTTCCCTTGTATAATCTTTCCAAGTTTTAGTTCTTTCTTTATACTCATCTTTTAATTTAACTTTATTGATAAAGTCGATATCTCTTTTTAATAAAATGTCTTGTGGTGTAAATTTTAATTCTTCAGTAATATTAGTAGTATTAAGTTCACTTTGTATTTTAGAAATTGCTTCATCGACAATTTTCTTTTCAGCATTATATTCTTCTAAATCAAATGCACCAGAAATATATGCTTTTCTAATTCTATCTAGTTTAGCATTTTGTTTATCAAGTTCTTTTTCTAACAGTTCTTTTGGTTCATCAAATTTTTGCTTAATCATAGGTAAGAAGAATTGATTAACAACACTATCATATTCTACTATTTCATTGATAAAGTTTTCAAAGTATTCTTCAATAACATTTTCTTTTAAATTAAGTTTACAATCATTACAATAATAGTAATAATATACATTTCCATTTTTCTTTTTAGTTGCTTTACCACCCATTAAATTATTACATCTTGGACAACGAATTTTTTGCAAGAATAAATAAGTTAAAGTCCTTTGATAAGCACGAGAGTTCTTTTTCTTTTGTGCTTGGCAATCTTCCCACATTTCTTTACTAACTAATGGTTCAACAACATTTTCATAATAAGTAGGATGTTTTGTTCTTTTACCATGAACGAAATCTCCTTTATAAACTTCATTTTCTAATATCGCAGTAATAGTTGAATCTCGCCAATTACTTTTACCTAATACTTGTTCTTCGTTTAAAATATTACTTATTGTTTGATAAGAATTTCCATTATAATATAAATCAAATATTCTAACTACAACATCTTTGGTAGAGTAGTCTATTACAAGTTTCTTATTTTCGTGTTTATAACCTAATGGGGCTTGACTTGGTAAATGTCCTTGTTTAATTGCACCAGCTAAACCAACTTTTGTTCTTTCACTAGTTCTTTCTATTTCATTTTGAGATACTGACATAAGTAGTCGAGATACCATTTTACCATTAGCATTAGTTGTATTAACTTCATCATTAGCACAATCTATATAAGCATCATTTTCATCAAGAAAAGTCATTAACTTTTCCCAATCAAATATACTTCTTGTTATTCTGTCTAATTTAAGTGCTATTATCGTGTTAATTCTTTTGGATTTGATATCTTCCTTTAATCTTTCAAATTCTGGTCTGAAATTCCCTGTTTTAGCACTTATTCCAGCATCTTCGTAATAATCAACTATCTCATAACCTTTAAACTTACAAAATGTTTCTAATCGTTCTTTTTGTTCTGGTAAACTAAATCCTTCTCGTGCTTGATCTTCAGTTGATACTCTTAAATATAGTCCACATAAATTTTTAACTTTGTTTTCCACACACAACACATCCTTTCTTCAAAAAAAGAGAGACAAAAGCAATAGAAATACATACTACTACCTTTATCTCTCTAACTTTTACTATAAAAATAAATTTTCTTTCTTATTCCCATAATGCATAACCCCCATTAATACATTTAGGTATATCTTTTTCAGTTGCTATATATAATAGTATTTTTGTCTTAAAAAGTCAATAGTTAGCGAAATATCAGGCATTTAGTTAGCGAAATATCAGGCATTTAGTTAGCGAAATATCAGGCATTTAGTAGATTTTTAATATAATCTTCAAGTTCCACAAGTTTAATTTTTTTATTTAGACTACCAACATAAATATCAGTAGAATAATTAAATGCTAGAAAAGTAGTATCTTTAACAATAATCTTATGTGGTTCTATGTAAGATAAATTAGTCTTATCAATTTTTCTAATACTACCATTTATAATAGTAGGTTTGATATGACAAAACTCACATATAAATTCTAGTCGCTGTTTAAGATTACTTTCTATTTCTAATTCTTGTGTAATAATCTTAATCACTACAAACACCATCCTTTCTTTTAAGGATGACTTTTTAATAGAACTTCCAAGCAAACACGTAGAGTTCGACAAACAAAAAATCATCTCAATATGAGATGATATCTATCGTAAATGTTCGAAAAGTTCGAACAGAAACGTCACTGGAGCGGATGAGGAGAATCGAACTCCCGTAGTCAGCTTGGAAGGCTGAGGTTCTACCATTAAACTACATCCGCATAATCAAAATGTCGCCATTGACATTTTTAATTATAAGAAAAGTTTTAAGAAAAGTCAACTATTTTTTATAATTTGGTAGTTATATCTGTTAAATTAACTTTTCTTTTTCCACCACAAATAGAATTTAATGATATATGATATGCTTTTGATAAGAGTATTAACTTATCAGTAGGGATTCTAGTTTTACCATCTTCATAATATGAATAACTAGATTGCCTAATTTCAAGTGTCTTAGCAAATTCAGCCTGTGTTTTTCCAAGTTTAAGCCTAAATCTTCTAAGTTGACTACCTATAAATTCAATATCAACATTTTTCTCATAAATAACTTTGCTTTTATCAGAAGTCAAATTTAGCATATATTCAATATTGGTATCAAATAATTGAGCTAACTTAATTAACTTTTCAATTGGAAAGTTAACATCTCCTAATTCCCACATAGCATAGGTAGTTCTTTTTACATTTAGAAATTTAGCTACTTGGTGCTGTTTTAAATCATGATCTTCTCTTAAGTCTTTTATTTTCCCAAACTGCATCTTTACCACCTTACCCATATTTTATTACAGACAGTTAAATATTATTGAATTTGTCAAGAAAATCGATAAATAAAATACGGAAAAAAGTAAAAGAGAATGTTAATTATTATAATAGGAGGTGATAATAATAAGAAGCCTAAAATTAGAATATCAAACTAATAATTATGATTGTGGTATTTCTTGCCTTTTATCAATTCTTAAATATTATAAATGCGATGTATCAAAAGATTACCTGATCCAAAAAAGTATGACAACAAAAGAAGGAACTTCTATGTATGGTCTTATGTTAGCAGCTACTTCATTAGGATTTAAAAGTTATGGAAAAAAAGGCGATATATTAAAAATAAGTCAAAAAAGCATCCCATTTATTGCCCATATAAAAATTAATGAAAATAAAGGCTTATTCCATTATGTAATTATAAGCACTATAACTAGTAAAAAAGTTAAAATTAAAGATCCAAATTCAGGAACTAAAGAATTATCAATAGAAGAATTTAAAAAAATTACAACAAATAACTATTTATTTATAGAAAAAACAAATAAAGTAAAAAATATAATTAGAAAAAAAATAATAAAAAAAGAATGGAATAATCTTATTATAAAAAACAGAAAAATAATAATAATACTTATTTTAGCAACTTTGATAAACATAATTTTAGAATTATTAAATTTATTTTCATTAAAAATAATTTTAAATAATGCCATAATAATAAAGTCACTCCAAAATCTTATAATACTAATTACATGCTTTTTAAATTTATTGATTTTAAAGACAGGATTAAAATTTTTAATAAACCTAGGTATTAATAAATTATGTACTATATTTAATTATAAGTTAAAAACACTTCTAATTAAGCAGCTTTTATCACTTCCTAATTTATATTATCAAACTAAGAAAAAGGGTATTATTATTTCTTTATTTAATGATATTGATTTTATAACTGATTATCTTTTATCATCATCTTTTGCTTTTATAAATAGTTTTATTATGTTAATCTTTATTTATACTTTTTTTTCTTCATTATCAAAAACTATGACATTTATTCTAGTAATAGCTAATATAGTATTACTTTTATTTATTTTTTCACAGAAAAGAATAAATAAAAAAATAATCTTGACTCATTATAAAATAAAAGATGCATATAATACAAAATTACAGCAAATAGTAACTAAAAATGAAAAGATAAAAGGCCTACATCTAGAAAATACTATTTACAAAAGTTTTAAAAAATTAACAAATTTAATGTCTATAAATAACTATAAATTAGCAAAGTATAGAGAAATTATCCAAAATACACTGGTTCTCTTAGAAGGATTAATTTATTTAACAATTTTAAGTATAGGAGGAATGTTATTAATAACAAGTGAAAATATAACATTACCAAATTTTTTACTAGTTGAAAGCTTAATATTTATAGGCCTAAGAAATATGGAAACATTAATATTAATAATATTCAAATATGAAAATTATAAAAAATCAAAAGAAAGATTAAATGATATTTTTGATTATCAAAAAGAAATATTATTATTAAATAGTCACTTTAATTATCAAACCAAAAATTTAACAATCCTTATTACTAATTTAACTTATAAATATTATGACAATATTATCTTAAATAATATTAATTTAAAAATAAATGCCAAAGACAAAATATTTATATATGGTCCTAGTGGCAGTGGGAAAAGCACTTTAGTAAAATTATTAGCTAGGATTTTACCAGTTGAATATAACCATATTAAATTAGGGAAAATAGATATAACTCATTATAATCTTGAAGATTTAAGAAAAATAGTAACATATATTTCCAATGAAGAAATTCTTGATAATGATAGTATTAAAGAAAATATTTATCTTTCAAGAAAACCAATTTTAAATCAAGATATTTTAATATCAATAACAGGTTTAAAAAAACTATTTACTGAGAAAAAATATGATCTTAATACTATAATAGAAGAAAATGGTGAAAATTTAAGTATGGGGGAAAGAAGTAGAATCAATTTAGCTCAAGGATTACTTAAACAAAGTGAAATATATATATTAGATGAATGCCTTTGTAATGTTGATATAGCATTAGAAAAAGAAATATTAAATAAACTAATAAAATTTTACCAAGATAAAATAATAATATATATTTCTCATAGAACAGTTAATAAAGACTTATTTAATAGAGTTTTATATTTTAAAAAAGGTAAATATTATGAAAAAAAATTATAATATTTTAATATTACTAATAGTATTTTGGCTGATTTTAATACTTATTTACTTTCATATTTTAAATACAATAAAATTATGGCAATATGATAGTTATTCAATAACTTCGATTGATGATTATAATTATCAAGTTATATTGGAGAAAAAGGCTTTAAAAAATTTAAGAGAAAATAACTATTTCTTTTATAACAATAAAAAATATCAGTATAAAGTTTTAGATAGTATAAATATAAATGACAATACAATTGTAAATATAAAATTAAAAGCAAAGATTGATTTATTAAAACAAATAGATACAATAATAGTACCAGATACTAAAAAGACTATTCTTAGTTTAATTATTGATAGTTGGAGGTAAAAATGGAAAATATAACAAAAGACGAATTAAAAAAGATAAAAGGGGGATTTTCAGCAGTGGGATTAGCAATTGCATCTTCAGCGTTAATAGCATTTATAGCGGGTATAATAGATGGTTTTGTTAATCCAGAACCATGTGGAGGAGATAAATGAAAAACTTAACTAATCAAGAATTAAAAAAAATAACAGGAGGAGCTAGTATAACTGGATCTATTTTAAATTATGCTTGTGAATTAATTGAAATATTAGTATCAGCTGGAAGAAAAATAGGTTCATCAATTAGAAGAATAGGAAGTAATGATATTTGCCCACTAGACTAATAATACTAAGATAATTAAAAGTATTTATTCAATAATTACTAATTTTCTCGTATTTTTTGGAGAAAAATAGAAAAAAAGTTAAAAACTTGTTGTCATATCAATGTTTTGAGTGTTATAATCAGTTGTAGAAAAAAAGCGAAGGGAGGGATGTAGTAAATGACACAAGTATCAGTAAAAAATGGCAATTTAGATTATGCTATAAAAAAATATAAACAAAAGCTAGCAAAAAGTGGTGTCCCTTCTGAAGCAAAAAAACATGATGCATATGATAAACCAGGAGTTAGAAGAAGAAAAGCTAAAAAAGAAGCCATAAAAAATGCTCGCAAAAATGAACATAAAAGAAGCGATCATAAAAGAAGAAGTAAAGAAAATTAATTAATAAGACTATTGACAGAAAAAAAGTTAATAGTCTTTTCTAATAAAGATAACTAAGAAAGCTAAAACTTTATTTCATTCTTATTAAAGTTTAAACATAAACTTAATTAGGTGAAGACCATGCTCGTTAATTATTTAAGAAATTTTCTTGATCCCCAAGATTTTCATATAGATATTTATAATAATAAAATCCATATAAATAACTATGAAAAAATTATTTCTTTAGGTACAACTAAAATCATTATAAAAGTAAATAATCAACAAATAAATTTATTTGGAACAAATTTTTCCCTTAATAAATTAGCAGATAGTGAGTTATTAATAACAGGAAGCTTAGAAAGTTTAGAAATAAAGCATGAATAGATATGTTTTAAAAATAACAGGGAAAAGAATAGATACTTTTATATTTTTTTTAGTTAAATTAAAAATAAGTTTTAAGAAAATAAAAAAAACCAAAGACTATATTATTATCGAAGTAACAGAAGATGATTATCTTAAAATAGAAAAAATAAAAACCACTTATAAGATTGAAATTATAAAAAGAAAAGGCTTGATATATTTTACTCACTTTTTAAAGACTAGAAAGTTATTTATAGTATGTGTAATTATGGGATACTTATTTTTGACTTTATTAACACATTTAATTTTTGATATAAATGTTATAGAAACAGATGAAGAATTAAAAGAAACAATTTTGCAAGATTTAGAAGAATATGGTTTAAAAAAATATGGATTTAAAGTAACCTATGAAAAAAAAGAACAAATAGAGAAAAGAATACTAGAAAAAGAAAAAGATTTATTAGAGTGGTTAGAAATAGAAGAAAAAGGTGTTAGTTATGAAGTAAAACTAATAAAAAGAATAAAAGATAACATAAAAAAAGAAACTGAACCAAGACATATTGTTGCTAGTAAAAAAGGTATAATTACTAGAATTGTCGCTGAAAAAGGAGAAATAGTTACTAAAAAGAATGCTTATGTTAATAAAGGTGATATTTTAATAAGTGGACTTATAAAAAATAAAGATAATATTGTTAGTAAAACAAGAGCGATAGGGGAAGTATATGCGGAAATATGGTATAAAGTTTCACTAAGTTTACCTATAAACTATCATGAAGAAAAGAAAACAGGTAATAGTAAAGAAGTTTTAGAAATAGATTTTTTAAATAATAATTATAGTCTAACTGATTATAATAGTTATAGCCATTATGTTGAAGATGAAAAAATAATTTGGTATCATCCACTATTGCCACTAAGTCTAAATTTTACTAAAAAAGAAGAAATAGAACTAACAAATATAGATTATAGTAAAAACTATAAGAAAAATATAAAACCTTTAGCAATAGAAAAATTAAAAAATAAATTAGGCTCTGATATTAATATATTATCAGAAAAAGTTTTGAAAAAGGAACAAATTGCTGATAAAATAAACATAGATATATTTTTCAAAGTTGAAGAAAATATAACAAGTTATAAATCACTAAAAGATTTTAATATTGAAGAAGAAAATAAAAAAGTAAAAGAAGAAAGCTAGGTGATTTAATGTTTTCAAGTTTGGGAGAAACAATAGGTAAAGTTTTTTCTTTTAGTCTACCTATGGTTATAATTTCTGTTGTTGTTGCAATAACTTTAAGAATAGCTGATATTATAAAAAATAAAAAAGAATTTTGTCTTTATAAAGAATTAATAAGTTTATCATTCATAATATATATACTATGCTTATTCCAAGTTGTTACATTTCAAGATAATAATAATATTTCAAGTAATAACTTAATACCTTTTAAAGAAATGCTTCGTTATGATTTTGGAAGTAGACTCTTTTTAAAAAATGTTTTAGGGAATATCATAATGTTTCTTCCTTATGGTTTTTTTACTAGTTATTTTTTAAAAGAAAATAAATTATTGCCTATTTTAATTTTAACAATCATTACTTCATTAACGATTGAAACTACTCAACTAATGATTGGAAGGGTTTTTGATATAGATGATATTATTTTAAATATTCTTGGTGGTGTATTAGGTCATTATATTTATATATTAATACTAAAAATAGGAAATATTTGTCCCAAAGTTTTTCAAGCTGAATGGTTTTTAAATTTAGTGTCAATTATTTTATTAGTTGGATTAATTACACTACTTTAAAAGCCTCTTTTTTTATGATATACTCTTTGCAAAGGACGGTGTTAGTCTATGAATGAAATAAGTATATACAATGAAACAACTACTGATTTTCCATATGAAGATATAATAAAAGCAGTAATCAATAAAGCTTTCGAAATTGAAAGATTAGAAAATGCAAGTTGTAGTATAATAATTGTAAATAACGATTATATTCATGAATTAAATAAAACATATCGTGGTATTGATAAAGAAACTGATGTTATTAGTTTTGCTTTAGAAGATGATAAAAAATGTTATATTCCTAATGAGATTAGACTTTTAGGTGACATATATATAAGTTTAGATAAAGCAAAGCAACAAGCTAATGATTATAGACATTCTATAGAAAGAGAACTATGTTTCTTAGCTGTTCATGGACTTTACCATTTACTTGGATATGATCATACAAATAAAGAAGAAGAAAAAATAATGTTTGCAAAACAGGAGGAGGTTTTAAAAGCATATGGCATCACTAGGAAATAAGAAAAAGCATTTTGGATTTAAAAGAGTTATTTCTAGTATTAATAATTCTTGCAATGGGTTAAAAGTAGCTTATAAAAATGAGCAAAGTGTATATATTCATTTAATTGCTACAATAATTCTATTATTATTTAGTATATTACTTAAAATATCAATGACTGAATGGTTAATAATAATTGCAATTATAGGATTAACTCTAGTAGTAGAATTAATTAATACAGCTATTGAAAATACTGTTGATCTTGTTGTAAAAGAGTTTCATCCTCTTGCAAAAATAGCTAAAGACACAGCATCAGCTGCAGAATTTATCTTAGCCATTACAGGGACAATTATAGCTTTAATAATTTTTATCCCCAAAATAATGGCACTATTTTAATTTATATATTTAACTTATAAATATCTTTAAATAAAAAATAATTATCATATAAGGAAGTGATCTTATGAAGTGTGGAGTAGTATCAATTATGGGAAGGCCTAATGTGGGAAAAAGTACCCTATTAAATGCTATTTTAAATATGAAACTAGCAATTACTACAGATAAAGCTGGGACAACTCGTAATATAATAAAAGGTATTTATCAAGATGATGATTCACAAATAATTTTTATAGATACACCTGGTATTCATAAACCTATTAATAAATTAAGTAGTGTTTTAAATAAAAAAGCATATCAAAATATAGATGAGGCCGATATTATTCTTCTTTTAATTGATGCAAGTAGTGGAATGGGTAAAGGTGATAAATTTGTCTTAGAAAAAATAAAGGAAAATAAAGAAGCAAAAGTATTTTTAATTTTAAATAAAATAGACAAAGTAGGAAGTGAAAAATTAATTAAAATAATAGATGAAGCCAAAGACTTGTATGATTTTAATGAAATTATTCCTATCTCGGCTTTAAAAAAGAAAGCAATTGATGATTTAATTAAAACATTAAAAAAATATTTACCACTTAATGAAGCAATATTTTCAAATGATGAACTTACTAATGTTTCTGTTAAATTTATTATGGCAGAATTTGTTAGAGAAAAAGTCATGATGCTAACTAAACAAGAAATACCTTATAGTGTCACTTGTTATGTAGAAACGTTTGAAGAATATGACGATTTAGTACATGTGCAAGTATTAATTGTTGTTGATAAAGACAGTTTAAAGAAAATTATTATTGGTAAGAATGGTAATATGCTAAAAAGAATAGGTATATTAGCAAGGAATGATATGGAAGATTTTTTAGGAAAAAAAGTATTTTTAAAAACTCATGTAAAAGTAATTGATAATTGGCGTGATAAAGAAAAGTATTTAATAGAATTAGGATTAAAAAATGAATAAAAAAAATAATTAGTAATCACTATATTAATAGGTGATAAAATATGAAAGATAACTATACTCTAATATGGAATTTATTTAAAGAAACTGGTGATATTAGATACTTTCTTTTGGCAAAATCTCTAAAGGAAAGTGACAAAAATGAAGATAGTGGACGTAAAGGGTTTAATACTAAATGAAACAAATTATAGTGATTCTAGTAAAATTTTAAATGTTTTAACTAGTGAATATGGATTGATTGGCATTATATCTAAAGGTTGTCGTAACTTAAAAAGTAAATTAAGAAGCTGCTCTAGAAAACTAATTTATGGAACCTTTCACTTTTACTACAAAGAAAAAGGGCTTTCAACCTTAATAAGTGTAGATATTATAAGTGATTATCCTAAAATCATTATGGACTTAGAAAGAGTTGTTTATGCTTCTTATTTAATAGATTTAACAAAACAAGTAGCGAAAGAAACACCATCTAAAGAAATTCTCCCATTAATTACTAGTGCCTTAAATAAATTAGAACAAGGTTTAGATAAAGAAGTTATAAAAAATATTTTACAACTTAAATATCTTGATTTTTTAGGAGTAAGTCCTATGCTTAAAGGTTGTGCTGTTTGTGGAAAAACAACTAATATTGTTAGTTTAAGTCCCACAGCTGGAGGTTTTATATGTAAAGATTGTTATCAAAATGAAGGATATTATAGTGAAAAAGCAATTAAATTATTACAAATGTATTATTATGTTGATTTAGAAAAAATTACTAAAATAGATGTTAATGAAAAAACAAATATAGAAATAAGCAACTTTTTAGAAGATTATTATGATAGATATACAGGAATTTATTTAAAAAGTAAAAAAGTATTTAAGAATTTATTAAAATTAAAGTAGTATAGGTGGTGCTTATTAATGAATAAAAATAAAATCAAAAAACAAATAATAATACTATTATGTCTTTTTCTAATTATTTCAATAGCTGTAATTTCAAATATTACACAAACTATTGATTCTAATATATATACCTTTTTCTCTACCAATAAAAATGACATTATAACCTCTATTTTTAGAATTATAACTACTTTTGCTTCGAGTCAAATGCTAATAATTATTACACTAGCTTTAATTTTCCTTTTAAATACTAATCATAAACGTTTATTTGTAATTATTAATACCATTATAAGTTCGGCTATTATCATAATTAGTAAAAATATCTTTTTAAGACAAAGACCTTTTATTGGCCAAGAAATATTATCTAGTTATAGTTTTCCAAGCGGGCATAGTTTAATTGCCACTACTTATTATGGCTTTTTAATATATCTATTAAATTCAAGTTCAACTAAGCCTAAAATTAAAATTATTGGTAACATTTGTTTAAGTAGCTTAATCATTTTAATATGTATTAGCCGTCTTGTTTTAAATGTTCATTATCTAACAGATATAATAGCAGGAGTAATTTTGGGCTTAATATTACTATTAATTTTAATATCAGTTTATAAAGAAACTTTAAATAAAAAAGAAAAAGAAAAACCATTAATTAAAACTTTAACATATGGTTTTAATGGAATAATTTATACACTAAAAAAAGAAAGAAATATGGTAATACATTTTCTTGTAATGTTCTTAGTAATATTATCAGGTATTATTTTTAAAATATCTTTTTATGAATGGTTAATTTGCTTTATTTTATTTTCTTTAGTATTATCATTAGAACTAATGAATACCGCTTTAGAAAATGTTGTAGATTTAGTTACTAAAGAAAAAAAAGAAAAAGCCAAAATAGCAAAAGATGCAGCTGCTGGTTCAGTTTTAATAGCTGTTATTTTCGCTGTTATTATTGGAATAATTATTTTTCTTCCTAAACTATTTACACTATATCTTGGCAAATTATAAAAAAGAAAGTATAATAACCAAGAAAAGGAGGTACATATGAGACTAGGTATTATGTGTAGTAGTAATGACAATTTATCTCTTGGTAGTAGATTAACCTTTGCTGAAGCGATAAGTTATGTAACTAATAATATAGACTATGAAATAGTAATGGGAGCTGGAGAAACAGGCTTGATGGGTAATATTAAAGAATTAATGCAAGAAACTAATCATTTTCTAACAATTATTGATTATGATAAATCAAAATTAATAAATAATAATGCTGATAAAAAATATTAGTTTCTAATCAAGGAGCGAGAGCTGGTGAATTATATGAGCAAAGTGATATAGTTATCTTTGGCCCAGGAGGTATAGGAACAGATTCTGAGTTTTTTACCATGCTTACTACTAAATTAGAACTAAATGATTATAAACCGCTAATTATTTATAATGAGGATCATAGTTATGATATTCTCTTAAAAGAATTAGAATATAAAGAAAGATTAGGAGCATTAACCAAAGCATATAAAACATATTATGATATTGCTACTACTAAAAAAGATTTAGAACAACTTTTAAAAAAATATGAAATAAAAATAGAGAAAGGAAAAAGTAAATAATGAAAGATATTACGATGGAAAAATTAGTAAATTTTTGCAAACAGTATGGTTATATTTTCCAAGGAAGTGAAATATATGGGGGCTTAGCAAATACTTGGGATTATGGTCCTTTAGGTAGTAGATTAAAAAACAATATTAAAGATACTTGGAGAAAAAGATTTATACAAGAAAGAAAAAATGCCTATGAATTAGACTCAGCAATTTTGATGCATCCTAAAGTATGGGAAGCATCAGGACATGTATCAGGTTTTACAGATCCTTTAATCGATTGTAAAAAATGTAAAGCAAGACATAGAGCTGATAAATTAATAGATGATTTTGATAATAATGCTCATGCTGATGGTATGAGTGAAGAAGAAATGATTAACTATATTAAAAAACATAAAATTCCATGTCCAATTTGTGGAGGTACAGATTATACAGATATTAGAGAATTTAATTTAATGTTTGAAACTAAAAGAGGAGTAACAAAAGATAATAAAAGTATAGTTTATCTAAGGCCTGAAAATGCTCAAGGTGAATATATTAACTTTTTAAATGTTCAAAGAACAATGCGAGCTAAATTACCATTTAGTATTGGTCAAATAGGGAAAGCGTTTAGAAATGAAATAACCCCAGGTAATTTTACCTTTAGAACTATTGAATTTGAACAAATGGAATATCAAACTTTTTGTAAGGAAGGAACTGATAGTGAGTTATATAACTATTTTAAAGATTATGCCAAAAAATATTTCTTAGATTTAGGTTTACCTCAAGACAAATTACGTTTTCATGATCATGAAAAATTAGTTTTTTATGCTAAAGAAGCTTGTGATATTGAATATCTATTTCCATTTGGTTGGGGTGAGATAAATGGTACCCATAATAGAACTAATTATGATCTATCACGTCATCAAGAATATTCTTCAGTAAGTCAAGAATATTTAGATCCAAATACAAACGAAAAATTTATTCCTTATGTAATTGAATCAACTGTTGGAGCTGATAGACTTACTCTTGCTATATTAACAGAAGCATATAATATAGAAACATTTGAAAACGGAGAAACTAGAGAAGTTTTAAAACTAAAACCATTTTTAGCGCCTTATAAATTAGCTGTTTTACCATTAATTAAGAAAAAGCATAGTGATAAAGCCAATGAAATATATGAAGAATTATCTAAAAAATTTATGGTTAGTTATGATGATAGTGGTTCTATTGGTAAAAGATATAGAAGACAAGATGCAATTGGAACTCCATTTTGTTTAACGGTTGATGATGAGACATTAAATAATAATACAGTTACTTTAAGAAATAGAGATACCATGGAACAAGTAACATTAACTTTAGAAGAAGTTATTTCATATATAAATGAAAGGATTAAATTTTAATGGGACCTATTATTGGTATTTTAACTAGAAGTGGTGTTAATGAAAATGGTACACCTATAGAATATTGTATGGAAAGTACTAGAAGATCGATTGTTAAAGCTGGAGGTGTACCTATTATGTTAACAGCACCTCAAGATATAGATTACTTTACTACTAAGAGTAGTGAAATGCCTGATTTAACTATTATGGAACAAGAAATGGTTTTATATCAAATAGAAAAGTTAGGTGGATTATTTATTCCAGGTGGTAATAAGATAACTAAATATGATTATTTTGTATTAGCAGAATGTCTAAAGCGAAATATTCCTGTTTTAGGAGTATGTTTAGGAATGCAAATGATTGCTAATTATAAAGTAGATAATTTTAAACTATTAGATGTAGTTAATAAAAATATTCATTATAAAGAAGATTCTAAATCTAATGCTCATAATGTTACAATATATAAAAATAGCCTTTTATATAAAATATTAAATAAAGAAGAAATAGAAGTTAATTCCCATCATTTAAGATGTGTTGATTATCCTAAAGAGTGTACTGTCACAGCAAAAAGTCCTGATGGAGTTATTGAAGCAGTAGAACTAAATAATTATGACTTTTGTTTAGGAGTACAGTGGCATCCTGAAATTATTATAGATGATGATATTAATTCTAAGAAGTTACTTAAATATTTTGTAAATAAAGCTAAAGATAGAGAAAAAATAAAAACATTAAAAATAAAAAATATCTAATAAAATCTTGAAAACTGTTGACAATCAATAGTTTTTAGCATAAAATATATGAAGAAAAAGGAAAGAGATGGGTTTATTTATTAATATTCACCACCACCTGATTGACATAAAGTCAATAGGTAAAAAGCCAAATTTAAAGATAAAATAAGTTATTTTGGTTTTTTAGTGGGTATTAATATACTCACTTTTCTTAATTTATGGAGGTGTTAATTATAGCAAAAGATAATAAGAGTCAATTAATTAATGAGCAAATAAGTGCTAAAGAAGTACTAGTTATTGGGCCAAATGGAGAACAAGTTGGAATTAAATCAATTGAAGATGCTAGAACATTAGCAAAATATGCTAATCTTGATTTAGTTTTGATGAATCCTAATGGTAATCCACCTGTTTGTAAAGTAATGGATTATAATAAATACCGTTATGAAAGACAGAAAAAAGAAAAGGAAGCCTTAAAAAAACAAAGAGCTTCTCAAGCTGAATTAAAAGAATTTAGATTATCGCCAGTTATTGATGTAGGTGATTTTGAAACAAAATTAAAAAATGTTATTAAATACTTACAAAAAGGAGATAAAATAAAACTTACTATTCGCTTTAAAGGAAGACAAATGGCTCATACAGAACTAGGTAAAGAAGTATTAGAAAAATTTGCTAATAGGACTCTCGATTATGCAACAATTGATCAACATCCAAAGTTAGATGGTCGTACTATGACAATGTTTTTAGTACCAAAGAAAGATAAGTAGAAGGAGGAATAACAATGCCTAAATTAAAGACACATAAAGGAAGTAAAAAAGTATTTAAAAAAAGAAAAAATGACTATAAAATAGGACATCCAGGAAGTCGTCATAATACTGGATATAAATCAAGAAAAGTAAATAGAAAGAAAAGAAATGCATCAACTTTAAGCAAAGCTGATCAAAATCGTCTAAAGAATATTATTTAAAAGACAAGAAGGAGGAAAAGAAGTATGGCAAGAGTAAAAAATGGAGCTACTACAAAAGCTCGTCATAAGAAAGTATTAAAACAAGCTAAAGGATACTTTGGTAGTAAACATAGACTTTATAAAACTGCTAAAGAACAATTAATGCATTCAGGACAATATGCATACCGTGATCGTAAACAAAGAAAAAGAGATTTTAGAAAGTTATGGATAACAAGAATTAATGCCGCATGTAGAGAAAATGGTATTAGTTATTCAAGATTTATTGAAGGATTAACTAAAGCTGGAGTAGAAATTAACCGTAAAATGTTAAGCGAAATAGCAATTAATGATCCTAAAGGATTTAGTGAATTAGTAGAACTATCTAAAAAAGGAAAAGAAGGAAAAGTAAAAATAAGTGAAGTTAAATCTAATAACGAAGTAACTATTAAAAGTACTACTAAAAAAGAAACTAAAACTGTAGAAAAAGAAACACCAAAGAAAGAAGAAACTGTTAAAGAAGTTAAAGATTATAATAAAATGACAGTCGCTGAATTAAAAGAAATAGCAAAAGAAAAAAATCTTTCTACAACAGGATTAAAGAAAGCTGAAATTATAGAATTATTAAATAAATAAACATATTTTGGGATTTAATTACCTAGTGCCTATTTAGGTGGTAATTTTTAGAACAAAATAGAAGCTAAAAAAACGAAAAGGAGATTAAAATATGAGTGTAGTATCTATGAATTATTTATTAGAAGCAGGTGTTCATTTTGGACATCAAAAAAGAAGATGGAATCCTAAAATGAAGGAATACATCTATACAACAAGAGATGATATTTATATTATCGATTTACAAAAAACTTCAAAAAGCTTAGATAAAGCATATGAAGCATTGAAAAAAATAGTAGAAAATGGTGGCAAAGTATTATTTGTTGGAACTAAAAAGCAAGCTATGGAAGCTGCTGAAGAAAATGCTTTAAGAACTAACATGTATTTCGTAAATGAAAGATGGTTAGGAGGAACTTTAACTAATTTTAGAACTATTAGATCAAGAGTTAAAAGAATGGAAGAAATTGAAAAAATGGAACAAAATGGCACTTTTGATTTATTACCAAAAAAAGAAGTTATAGGTTTAAAAAAGGAATATGATAAATTAAATAAAAATTTAAGAGGAATTAGAGATATGAAAAAAATTCCTAATGCTTTAATTATCGTAGATCCTAAAAAAGAAGAAATTGCCATAAAAGAAGCAAGAATTTTAGGTATACCTGTTTTTGGTGTAGTTGATACTAACTGTGATCCAGATATGGTAGATTATGTAATTCCTGGAAATGATGATGCTGTTAGATCAGTAAAACTATTAATAGGAGCACTAACTAATGCTATTGCTGAAGTTAATGGTAATGAAATAATTGATTACATCAGTGAAGAAGACAAAGCTAAAAAAGAAAAAAAAGAAGCTAAAAAAGAAGTAAAGAAAGAAATAAAAAAAGAAGAAGTTAAAGAAGAAAAGAAAGAAGAACCTAAAGAAGATTACAATAAAAAAACTGTAGCAGAATTAAAAGAAATAGCTAAAGAAAAAGGTATTGCAACAGTTGGTTTGAAAAAAGCTGAAATTATAGCTGCATTAACAAAATAATAAGAAAAATCTATTTTCTTAAAAGAAAGGAAGATAATATGTATAAAGCAAGTGATGTAAAAGAGTTGAGAGATAAAACAGGTGCTGGTATGTTAGATTGCAAAAAAGCTTTAGAAGCAACTAACGGTAATATGTCAGAAGCTGTTGATTGGTTAAGAGAAAAAGGAATTAGTAAAGCCGCTAAAAAAGAAAGTAGAGTAGCAGCCGAAGGTTTATGTAAAATTTTAACTGAAGGAAATAAAGGAGTTATTCTTGAAGTTAATTCTGAAACAGACTTTGTAGCTAAAAATGAAGAATTTACTAACTTTGTTGATTATTTAGCAAAAACAATCCTAGAAAATGAATTAAAGACTCACGAAGATGTTTTAGCATATAATGACAATGGAGAAACTATTGAAAGTAAAATTATAAATTTAACAGCAACTATTGGTGAAAAAATTTCATTTCGTCGTCATGAATTAGTAATTAAAAAAGATAGTGACGTATTTGGAAGCTATTTACATATAGGAGGTAAGATTGGAGCTTTAGTAGTACTTGATAATACTACAGAAGAAGTAGCTAAAGATGTAGCAATGCATGTTGCAGCAATGGCTCCAGTTTGTGCTACTAGAAATGATGTTCCAACTGATATGGTAGAACATGAAACTAAAGTAATTAAAGAACAAGTTATGAATGAAGGAAAACCTGCTGAAATAGCTGAAAAGATGGTTACTGGTAGATTAAATAAATTCTATAAAGAGATTTGTTTAGAAGAACAAGCATTTATTAAAGATTCTAATGTTACAGTAGGAGATTATGTTAAAAATAATGGGGGGTCTATTGTATCAATGATTCGTTATGCTGTTGGTGAAGGAATTGAGAAAAAAGAAGAAAACTTTGCTGATGAAGTAATGAGTCAAATAAATGCTGCTAAATAATTATGAAATATGAAATTGTAGTTATGGAAGATTATAGTATTCGTTTAGGTAAGCATATTGGAACTGTATTTGAAAGAAAAACTATGGTGTAAGATTAAAAAACTTTGGCTTAATGGTTGGTACAGGGGAAACTTATTATAATAGAAACATTCATTTACCTAAAAAGTTAGTTAATCATTTTGAAAATACTGTTATAAATGATAAATTAATTGAAGAAATGCTATCTATCGGAATTTATCCATTTGAAGAAGTTGATAAACTTATAGATGAATACAATCAAAAAGATATTGAAAAAAGATTAATTAAAAAGAGAATTGAGAATTTAAATAAGAAAAATTAGGATTTTCTGCTTGGTCTTTTATATAAATACTAGAAAACTCTAGTATTTTTCTTTAATCTGTGTTATAATTTACAACGTATTTTGGAGTGTGATAAGTATGAAAAAAAGAAATGTGGCAATTATTGCCCATGTCGATCATGGTAAAACTACTTTAGTAGATGGTATTTTAAAGACATCAGGTATGTTTCGTGATAATGAAGATGTTAGTAATGTATCAATGGATTCTAATGCTTTAGAGAAAGAACGTGGTATTACAATACTTGCTAAAACAACTGCTTTAGATTATAACGGATATCGTATTAATATTCTTGATACTCCTGGTCATGCTGACTTTGGTGGTGAAGTTGAACGTATCATGAATATGGTTGATGGTGTTATCCTTGTTGTTGATGCTTATGAAGGGGCGATGCCTCAGACTAGATTTGTTTTAAAGAAAGCATTTGAAGCTAAAGTTAAACCTATAGTTGTTATTAATAAAGTTGATAAACCTAGTGCAAGATGTAGTGCTGTTGTTGATGAAGTACTTGATTTATTTATTGAACTTGGTGCTGATGAAGACCAATTAGATTTTCCAGTCGTTTATGCTAGTGCTTTAAATGAAACTTGTAGTTTAAGTGATGATATAAGTACTCAGAAAAAAGGATTTGAACCATTACTTGATTTAATTATAGAAAAGATACCAGCACCTAGTGGAGATAATTCTAAACCATTACAATTTCAACCAGCCCTATTAGATTATAATGAATTTGTAGGACGTATTGGTATTGGACGTGTACATAATGGTATTATTAAGACAGGTGAAATGGTTAGTTGTATTAGATTAGATGGAACTGTAAAAAACTTTAGAATTCAAAAACTATTTGGTTATTATGGATATCATCGTATTGAAATAGAAGAAGCGGAAGCAGGGGATATTGTCGCTATTGCAGGTCTTGCTGATATATCAGTAGGTGAGACTATCTGTAATATGAGTGATAATTTACCTTTACCTATCCTTCATATTGATGAGCCTACTTTACAAATGACATTTGGAACTAACTCTAGCCCTTTTGTAGGTCGTGATGGTAAGATTTTAACAGCTCGTAAGATAGAAGAAAGATTAATTCGTGAGACACAAAAAGATGTATCTTTAAGAGTAGAGCCAGCTGGTAGTGATAGTTTTCTTGTTTCAGGTCGTGGGGAGTTACATCTTGGTATATTAATAGAAAACATGCGCCGTGAAGGCTTTGAACTTGAAGTATCTAAACCTAAAGTAATTATTAAAGAAATTGATGGTGTTAAGTGTGAACCTTGGGAAGAATTGCAGATCGAAGTACCAGAGGATGTTGTTGGTAGTGTTATTGAACATCTTGGAACTCGTGGTGGAGTAATGGAAAATATGACTAACTTTGAAAATCAAGTTAGACTTAACTATAGTATTCCATCTCGTGGACTTATTGGTTTTTCTACTGACTTTATGACTATGACTAAGGGATATGGAATTATGAACCATACCTTTAGTGAATATAAACCATATGAAAACGTAAATATTGGAGAACGTAAACTTGGAGTACTTGTATCAGTTGAAAATGGTAATGCTACAGCATATTCTATTGGTAATTTAGAAGATAGAGGTACTATGTTTATAGAACCTGGTACAGAAGTTTATGAAGGTATGATTATTGGAGAATGTAATAGAGATAATGATCTTGCTGTAAACGTTGTTAAAGGTAAACAACTTACTAATATGCGTGCTGCTGGAAGTGATCATACAGTTGTCTTAAAAAGACCAAGACCTATTACTTTAGAGTATGCACTTGACTATATAAATTCTGATGAACTTATTGAAGTAACACCTAATTTTATTCGTCTACGTAAAAAAATATTAAATACTGAAGAACGTAAAAAAAGAGATGCTAAAGCTAAAGTATAATTAATTATTAAATATATATAAATTTCTTTGATAAATATACATAAATATGTTAACATAGAGTTATAAGAAAATAGAAGAAAGGAGTAGGTAAAAGATGATGAACACCCGTTTACAAATAGTTACCTGGGGGGGGGTCATTTAGCCATAATCTAGTACCTTTCTTTTACTATGAAATAAGAGCAGGATAGAT
>CAMMBL010000015.1 GCA_946494015.1 uncultured Mycoplasmatota bacterium
ATCTATCCTGCTCTTATTTCATAGTAAAAGAAAGGCACTAGATTATGGCTAAATGCCCCCCCCCCCAGGTAACTATTTGTAAACGGGTGTTCATCATCTTTTACCTACTCCTTTCTTCTATCTTCTTATAAGTTTATGTTAACATATTAAACACTTTTAGTCTATATAAATTATTCCATAATTTGAAAGTGATTACCAGAATCTAAATAAAGAATACCTTTTCTTCCCTCTAATTGAGGTAGAACATCATTATAATAATTTAGTCTTTCAAATTTTGTAATTGTTAAATAAACACTATTTCCATCATCCATATAAAGTAAAAATCTATCTTTATCATATTCATTTGGTTCATATCTAATTTCACTTATTTTTTCTCTAATATTTAAATCTATTCTTTTAAAATATTTAATAAAACTATCTATTTTGTTATCAGGAATTTCATTAATTAACTTAGGAACCATATAAGGAATATTATTTTCTAGTGTAATTTCATTTTTATTTTCTAAAAAATATTTACCATTATCTTCTTTCTTATATAATATTTGATATTCATCTATATCTATTTCAATAATGTGATAAAAAGAACGCTTTATTTTAATATCTTTAATTAATAAATTCTTCTTTAACTTTTTTTCTATATTAACATTTAATGTTTTATAATAACTAGGATAATCGGCTAACCCTGCTAAAGTTATAATATCATCATCTTTTAAAACATTATTACCAGTAATAATAATATTTTTAATTTTAGTATCAAGAATAATTAAACATAGGAAAACTATTATAGCGATAACTATAATAAATATTAAAAATGGTAATAATCTTAATTTTTTCTTTTTTATAACTTTAGCCATTTCTACTCCCAATTAACAAATTCTTGTTCTACTTTTAGATCTATATTATATTTTTCTTTAACAGCATCTTTAACAAAAAGAATTAAATCGTGTATATCTTTAGCACTGGCTTGATTTTTATTAATAATAAAATTTGCATGAACTGTACTTATTTCCGCACCACCTTTAGTTAAGCCTTTTAAACCTAGGTCTTCAATTAATTTACCAGCTGGATGTTCATTATCAGGATTTCTAAAAACACTCCCAGCACTTGGATAATTCAATGGTTGCGTTTTGGTTCTTCTTTCCTTACGATCTTTTACTACTTGTTCTAAAATACTTTTATCTCCATGTTCTAATTTTAAAGTAGCTTCAAGACATATATAATTTTTATGTTCTTGTAAAAAACTACTTCGATAATGGAAATTCATTTCTTCATTAGTTAAAGTAATAATTTTCAAATCATCAGTCAAAACTTTTACACTTCTAGTAATATAACCCATATCACTTTTATAAGCTCCAGCATTCATATAAATAGCTCCACCTATAGTACCAGGTATACCAGTTGCAAATTCAAGCCCTGCTAAGCCTTTTTTTATTGCTTCTCTTGCTACTTTCATTAAAGGAACCCCACTACCACATATTACTTTATTATTAATAAACTCTATTTTATTAAACTCATCTAATTTAATTAAAACTCCTTCATAGGTTTTATCACTAAATAAAAGATTACTACCATTACCTAAAACTTTATATTTAATATTATATTTCTTAATTAATTTACAAAGTAATACTAACATATCAATATTCTTAGGATAAATAATTGCTCTTACTAATCCCCCAACTTTATATGTTGTATATTTACTAATAAAAACATCTCTAACAACTTTCCCTATATTATTATTGCTAACTTCTTTAAAAAAATCATTCATTTTATTCATCCCTTACTAATTTTAATATTTCTTCATATATTCTACTAGCACTGTTAGAAATTTTCCTTTTAAGTAAAGCTTCTTTCATTTTAGCTAATTTATCTTTATCATTTATAACTTCATCTAATAATGTTATTAAATTTTTTGAATTAAAGTTATCTTCTTCTAATATTAAACAAGCTCCTACTTCTTCTAAAGCTTTAGCATTCATCATTTGGTGATTATTAGTAACATAAGGACTAGGAACCATAATAGCCGGTAGTCCTATACTAGTAATTTCAGCGATAGTACTAGCCCCACTTCTTGTAACTATTAAATTAGCATCTTTCATATATCCAATTAAATCGTTTAAAAAAGGTACAATTTTCACATTTGAGCTTAATTTAATATCTTTATAATCATCATAATAATTATTACCGGTTATTAATAATACTTGATAATTTTTATTTTTAAAATTAGGTAGTATTTCTTTAAGTTTTTTAGTCATAGTTAAAGATCCTAAAGATCCCATTACAATAATAACTAATGGCCTATCTTTTTTAAAACCTAAAGTTTCTTTAGATATTTTTTTAATATCATTAATTTGTTCACTTCTAGGATTACCTGTATAGATTGTTTTCTTTTTTGGAAAATATTTAATACTCTCTTTAAATGATACTAATACTTTTGAAACATATCTTGATAAAAATTTATTTGAAACACCAGGAATAGAGTTTTGTTCATGAATTATAGTTTTTATTTTTAATTTACTTGCTGAATAAATAACGGGTGCACTTATATATCCTCCAAAGCCTATAACTATATCAGGTTTAAATTTCTTTAATTCTTCTTTAGCTTTTTTACAAGCTTCAAAGTATGTTTTCATAACTTCAATATTTTTTAAAGGATTCTTTCTATTTAAACCTATCATTTTAATACCTACATAGGGAATACCTTCTTTTGGAATAATATCTTTTTCCATTCTATCTGTAGTACCAATATACAAAAATTTAGCATTTTTATCTTTTTCTTTAATTTTATTGATCACTGCTAATGCTGGAAATATATGTCCTCCTGTACCACCAGCGGTTATAACTATTCTCATAAAAGTCATCCTTCCTATTATTATAGATATGTTTCAAAAAAGAATTTAATTATTATATTTAATAATTAAATTTTCAAATTCCGTTTTTATTTCTTCTAATTTTTCTTCTGTAGTAGCTTCAAATCTAGCGGTAATATTAGGACCAGTATTACTAGCTCTTACACTAGCCCAACCAAAAGGAAATGTTACTCTAACTCCATCAATAGTATTTATATTATAGCCTTTTTCTTGACAATATTTTTCTACTTTTGCTATTACTTCCATTTTTTTATCATCACTTGATTTATATTTTATCTCTGGAGTAGAACAATATCTAGTAATTCCTTCAAGTAATTCTTCAACACTTTTATTTGTATTAGAAAGAATTTCTAAAAGCCTAATACCTGCATAAATACCACTATCAAACCCTAAAAATTTATCTCTAAAATATACATGTCCTGATAATTCACCTCCAAAAGCTAAATCAAGTTCAGCTACTTTGGCTTTAGTATATGAATTACCTGTTCTATAACAATATGGAGTACCACCCAATTTAATTATTTCATCTTCTAATGATTTACTACATTTAACATCATATAGAAAAGTTTTATTTTTTACTTTATTAATTATATCACGAATTATAATAATCATATAATAATCTATAGGAATAAAGTTACCCAAATTAGAAATTATTCCTACTCTATCCCCATCCCCATCAAAAGCTAAACCAACATCAGCTTTAGTATCAACAACAACTTGCTTTAATTCTTCTAAATTACTTTCAATAGATGGATCTGGATGGTGATTAGGAAAAGTACCATCACTAACTCCATTAATAATAGTATAAGAAACATCTAAAGTTTTAAATAAATCATCTAAAAGAATAGCAGTAGTTCCATTTCCAGGATCAAGAACAACTTTTACTTTTCTTTTTCCAAAGTTTATATTATTTCTTAGAGCATTAAAATAATCTTTTTTAACACTTTTTTTAGTAATTGTACCATTGGCATAATAAAACTTTCCTTGCTTAATATAGTTATAAAAATCTTCTATTTCTTTACCTTTAGCATTTGAATAATTAGAAAAAGCAAATTTAAAGCCATTCTCATTTTTAGGATTATGACTAGCAGTTATCATTATTCCACTATCAATTTTCAAATCTAAACAAGCAAAATAATACATTGGAGTAGTTGTTAAACCAATATCAACAATATTAACACCACTTTCTAATAATCCTTGAATTAAAGCTTGATGTAAATCAGGAGATGAAATTCTATTATCATGACCTACAACACATTTAGTTTTCCCCATATCATGTAATTTACTTCCAAAAGCAATACCAATTGTATAGGCTGTATCTATATCGATATCTGTTGGTACAACTCCTCTTATATCATATCCTCTAAAAATATACTTATTAATATTTTCTTTTATTTTCATATTATATCCCTCTTTAATTAATTATATCATATTTTAATTTTATAAGTTTTATATTACTTATATATCTACATTATTTTACAGATACTATTTCTTCTTTTTCTTTTTTAAAATATATTTTTTTAACTTACCTAGAGAATTATTACGATCAGTTAAATCAATCTTAGGAAAAGCATTTAACATATGTCTTACAAAGAAATTACTTTTAATTTCTCTTTTCTTATGTATTTCATCTTTAATAATTTTAGTAATTTCATTAGTAACATCTTTACTTTTAAATTTCAAAGATGATATTTTTACTTGACATAATGTTGTTATAGTAATAATTACATCAATTAAAAATATTATTAAAAGAATTATAGCGATAATTCTAATAGTAACTACATTAAGTTTAGATAATAAGTTGGTAATAAAAGGATTAAAGATGTAAGCAAAAATAATTCCTCCTAAACCAAATAAACAAGCATTAAATAAACATACCCTACCTTCTATATTAAATTTATGATTACTATAATCCCACCATCTAGCTTTAAATATTTTTTCTAAAACATAACTAGTAATATATTCAACAGTTGTACAAATAAAAGCACTCATAACAAACGTTGTAAGTATATCATTTTTATATTTTAAAATTAATGATCCCATTAAAAAACATGATATTCCATAAATAGGTAAATATGGTCCTAGAAAAAAGCCTCTGTTTAAAACCAATTTTTTCTCTACAATAGAACAATTAGTAATTTCTATTATATAACCAAAAAAAGAATAAATCATAAATAATATAAACAAATTGCAAAATGTATCAAACATAAACTACCTCTATCCAATAAAAATTCCAATAAGTAATAAAATTATACCACTTATTAACCCTATAATAGTTACTTTTTTATTAGTAGTTTTTAATATTTTAGGCCATAATTCAAATATAATTATATAAAGTAACATACCTAAAGTTAATGATAATAAAGAACCTATAATTGTATCATTTACTGTTGATATATTTAGTATATATGGAATTAATCCTCCTAAAAAACTAGAGATAAATAAACTACCAATACAAAGAATGTATTTAGAAGCTTTTTCATCACTCATATATAAAGTAGAAGTTATAATTATTCCTAATGGAATATTATGTAATCCTACACCTATACTCATCATAATTCCTAAATTAAGATCATTAAGAGTTGCTAAATATATAGCCATTCCTTCCACTATATTATGAATTATTAAGGCTATAGTAGTTAAAAAGCCTATATGTTTAATGTTTTTTCTTGCTTCTTTTTTAGTCATTTTATGATCATCATGTTCAGGAATAAAATCATCAATAATTTTAAATATTAAAAGTCCTAACATAGTAAACAATAAAAATAAATATAGTCTAGTTAAACCCAAATGTTCCATCGCTTCTGGTAATAAATCTAGTATAATTAACATTGATAATAAAGAGAAAGCAAAAGCAAAGATAAAATCTAATACTTTTTGCTTTTTCTTTAAAAAGAAAGTTATTATTACTCCTATAATAATAAAAAGTCCAAGTAAAAATGTTATAAATAAGGCTATATTATTACTCATTTAAATCACCTCTAAAATATTACTGTACAAATAACTATTAAAGCTAAAATAATTCTATAGATCATAAAAATTTTAAAATCATGTTTCTTTAAGTATTGTAATAAAAATTTAATACAAATTAATCCTGTAATAAATGATACTAAAATTCCTATAATAAAAATTGAAGCATTACTAATAATTAACTCTAATGTTCCATCTTTAAAAAATTGTAATATACAAGCTCCAAAAACAACAGGAGCAGATAAATAAAATGAAAATTTAGCAGCACTTTCTCTATCTACTTTTAGAAATCTAGCACTTGCAATAGTAGTACCGCTACGAGAAAAACCTGGTATTAAAGCAAAAACTTGAGAACAACCAATAATTAAAGCATCTTTAAAAGATAACTCTTTAGTATTTTTTTCGTTCTTACTATTTTTATCTACTAGATAAATGATAATACCCATAACAATTAGGGCTGTTGCTATTAATAAATAATTCGTTCTAATAGCATCTTCTATTATATCTTCAAAAAGTACTCCTACAATAGCAGCAGGAATAGTTGCAACTACTATTTGCCAGAATAATTTTCCTTCTTTATCTTTAACGCCTTTAGTTACTCCTTTTATAACCATATTTAGAAAGTCTTTAAAGAAGAAAACAGCTATAGCAAGTAGTGTTCCTAAATGAAGGGCTAAATCAAAGCATAACGCTACTTTAGTAGACATAGCAGCACCTATTCCAAAAACATCTCTAAAAATAATTAAATGGGCACTACTTGAAATAGGTAAAAATTCCGCAATCCCCTGGATAATTCCTAGTATAATAGTATTAATAATATCTGTCATAATTAACCTCTTTTCTATTAATTAATTATATCATTAAAGAATAAGAAAGAAAAGAACTATAAAAGTAATTAGACATATCTAAACAATATTAATTTATTAAAAAATAGTATAGCTAAAAACTACACTATTTTTCAAAACTAGCCATTATAATAGGTACTACATTTTTCTTACGTGATACACAATCTTGAATATATGTACCTTCCTCTATGTTACTATCATAAGCCATTCTCATTATATCAGAAGCTTTTCTATTATATAAAACATAAGATCCATTTTTAATAATATCTGTTATATATAAAGCTATTAGTGAATAATTATTAGCTTCTGCTTCTCTATCTAATGTATCAAGATAAGCATCCATATCTTTTTCTATTTCATCAAAGTTAGTTGTAAAGAATTGACCTATACCTAAAGTCTTATCATCTACTGTATATAGTTTAAAGTCATTATATAGAACATCTTCATGAGTCATTCCTTCAAGAGAAGTACCTGCCTTAATTAAGTTAAGCCCATATTCTTCATAATCAACTTCAGCAATACTAGATAATTCTTTAACTGCTTTTCTATCTAATTCTGTTGTTGTAGGTGATTTTAATATTAAGGTATCTGATAGAATTCCTGATAACATCATACCAGCTATTTCTTTAGGTATCTCAATATTTCTTTCTTTATATAAGGAATAGATAATTGTATTACTTGAACCAACTGCCATATTTCTAAAGTTAATAGGACTTGGTGTTGATAGACTACTAAGATTATGATGATCTACAATTTCTAATATTTCCGCTTCATTTAAACCTTCAGCACTTTGTTTTTCTTCATTATGATCTACTAATATAACTTTTTTAGGATTTTTAGAATCTAAATCTGTAATTCTTAAAAGTCCTAAACAAACACCTGTTTTTCCATTAACAACCGGATAATTTGTATGTCTTAATTTCTTATTAACATCTAAAATATCATCAACATATGTATTTTCATCAAAATAAACAGCATCTTTAGTACCTTTCTTCACTGTTTTAATGAAGTTTGCAAGACTAATTAATTTAGCAATATGATAAGTATCATAACTACTTCTTATTACATTTACTTTATTTTTAATCGCTAATTTAATATGTTCATCTTTTATTTCTAATGATCCAGAAATAATTAATAATTTAACTTTAGCATTAATTGCATATTCAATTACACTATGACGATCTCCTACTATTAAAACATCATTATTTGTAAAAGTTACATTATTAATTATAGTTGTACTACGATATGAAGCTGCTAAAATATTACCAACAATTTCTTCATCTACTCTATTGATTTGTTCTCCCTTTAAAACAGCAAGTAAATTATCATAACTAGTTTCCAATGATTCTACTTTAGTATCAATAAAAGCATGTGCTAAATCTTTAATTGTAACAATACCTTTAAATTTATTATTATCATCAACAATTGGAACCCCTGTTAAATTCTCTTTTAACATATATAAATAACTATCATAAATAGACTTGTTTTCATTTAAGTAATAACCTTTATGATAATTAATATCTTTTAATTGTAATTTTACATCATTTAAATACATTGGTTCCTTTACTTTAAAAAAATCTAAGGCATATTTAGTTTCTTTGTTTATAGAACTAAGTATACGAGGTTCAACATCAAAACCTAATTCTTTTTTTAAATTAGCATAACTAATTGCTGCACTAACTGAATCAGTATCAGGTTTACGATGCCCAAATACATATATTTTATCCATATTAATTCCTTCTTTCTACTTGTAGATTATAGCATACTTTTTTAAATTTACAAAATATTTTAATACTATATAGGATTTACATAAATAGCTATGTCCTTCTGTTAGATATAATCTAAATTTATATGCCTTATATATTTTCATATTTAAAGCCTCCCTTTAGCACTAAAGGGTACTATATAAAAATATATTTACCAATACATAAATTCAATATTTATCAAAAAAACGTACTTTTCTTATATAAAAAAAACCTTATAAAAAGGTTAATTACATAATGGTGCGGGTAACAGGAGTTGAACCTGCACGTCTAAGACACTAGATCCTAAGTCTAGCGCGTCTGCCAATTCCGCCATACCCGCAAAATAAATGGTGGACCCTGATGGACTCGAACCATCGACCGCCCGGTTATGAGCCGGATGCTCTAACCAACTGAGCTAAGGGTCCATAATTTGCTATTGCTATTTAATATTAGCATAAATTTTATAGTTCTGCAATAGTTTTTAATGAAAAAATAGTCACTTTAATGACTATTTATTAAGCATGTTTAATAAATTTATCTTAAACATATCTTTTTCTGGATGAGATTTAGAAATCATAACGCCTTTATAAGTTGATAATTCAGCCATATGTCCTTCATTTAAAATTCCTTCTGGTGTAATATTAGTTAATAATATTACTTTTTTATCAAGATATACAGTATAATGAACTCTAATTTCTCCATGAACTTTAGCAAATAATTCATCAGTTGGTAATTTCAATTCATAGTTTACTGTGTTTGATAACTTATCTTCACCAACTTTTTCACCTAAAAAATGTCCTTTTCTAAGTTCTGGATAATATTCAAATGTTAACTTTTTATAGGCTAACATATTATACTTTCTAACAGAACGTTCTCTTTTTCTAAAATCATTCTCATCTAAATATTCAAATATAAATGACTTCTCCATATGTATACCCCCTTTAATTTCAACCCCCATATCTTGAAGTTGCTTGTATTATACTACAAAAAGCAAATTTTGTCAAATCATTCTTATTCTACCTAACAAATTTTGACAAAAACTTCATCTATTATTGAATATAAATAACAAGCAGTAGGCATTTGCAATCTTTTTTCAATTAATTCTTTATAACCTTTAAGTTGATCTAAATAATCACTACTTTTTACATTTTTTAACTTATAATCTACAATTATAGCCTCATTATCTCCTACTAATAATAAGTCTATTTTCCCATGATACTTTTTATTACTATTATCATAAATAAATTCATATTCTTGATACTTTTTATAATTTTGATATTTTTTCATAAATGAACTATTAATAAAATGTTCTAACTTTGTTTTATAATAAGTATCTTCAATATATGGTAATATATTATTAGTAAAATCTATTCTTTCAAATAACATATGAATATCTTTGCCTTTTTTTAATAGATCTATTTCTTTAGTTTGTTTAGAATTATCATTTTCTTTATGATATGTCTTTTTCTCTATTATATCTTTATTATATATCGAAGGAATAATAAGTATATTATTATTACTTAAAGATTTTAATTTTACTTTCTTTACCTCTTTATATTTTTTAGTAATATTAGGAATTTCTTCTATTTCTTTTATCTTTTCTTTAAATAATGAAGCTACACTAATAACCATTTTAGCAAAATTAGAATAATTAAGTCTTTCATAATCACTAACTATATCTTCTACTTCCTTAGCATTTTCTATTGAAGGCATTACAATAATCATTTTCTCTCTAGCTCTTGTTAAAGCAACATATAAAAGCCTAATTTTCTCACCAATATCAGCTTCTTTTAATTTTTCTATAGCAAGAGTTTTAGTAATTAAAACATTTCCATTTGCAAGATCATCTATAATAATTCCATAAGTATTATCAAATAAAACATTACTTTTAAACTCATCTTTATTAAAATCTTTATAAAAACCTCCAAAATAACAAATAGGATACTCTAAGCCTTTAGATTTATGAATAGTCATAATCTTAACACTATTACTATCTTCTTTACTAATAGCTAGCTTTATTTCTAATTTTTCTTCAGCAATTTTTTCTAAATAATTACTAACTTCTAGTATAGTATAATTACTTTTTTCTAAATTAGTTATTAAATTATAAAAATATTCCATTCTACTAGACATTATATCTACATTACCAATTGTTTTTAACTTATCTTCATAATCTAATAAATCAAGAATTTTTTCTAAATAAATAACTGGTGTTAATAATTCATAATTAGTTAAAAGATTATTAAAAGTGTTATAAACACTACTTTCTTTAAAGCTGTTATTTACTAAATAATCATAAATTTTATCATCACTATAATTAAAGAGAAAACTACGTGCTAAAGAAGTAAAAGATAATTTAAATTTAGTATCAAAATTATTAGTAATAATTGATTTAGCCATAATAAAAATATTTTTTAAAAGAGCAAGATCAGTGCTACCACTAGTTTTTTCATCCTCATATAACGTTATAGGTAAATGAAGATATTCAAATATTTGTTTATAAACAACAAAATCTGTCGCTCTATCTAATAAAATAACAAAATCTCTATATTCTATTTGTCTTAGAATATCTAAATCTTTATCATATACTAAATAATCACTACTAATCTTCTCTTTAATATCATTTGCAATAATAAAAGATTCTTTTTCTAATTTGCTATATTCTTTATCTTTATCAAGATATGTATAAATTTCTAAGTAATTATTGTTATCAACTTTAGCTTTTTCTTCATATGTTGTATTACCAAATATCATAGCATGTCCTTCATTATAACTAGCTCCTCCCAAATAATCATCCATAATATGACTAAAAAAAGTATTAATATCTTCAATTACTTCTTTTCTACTTCTAAAGTTTTTAGCAAGATCAATTACTCTCCCACCAACTCCTTTTTTATAATTATCATATTTATCTTTAAATATAGAAGGATTAGCATTACGAAAGCGATAAATAGACTGTTTTATATCTCCAACCATATATATATTATCTTTAGCAATATAACTAATAAAAGATTCTTGAATATCATTAGTATCTTGATATTCATCTATTAATATTTCTTTAAAAGAATTTTTTACTTCACTTCTAACTTCTAAATTATCTTTAACTAGAGTAATAGCAAGTTTTTCTATATCCATAAAAGTATAATAATTATTATTTTTTTTATATATAGTAAATCTTTGATCTAATTTATCTATTATCTCTAGTATAATACTAATATATTCTTTAGTTTTTATAAGAGTAAATTTTATATCATCTATATCTTTATATTTAACTAACTCTTTAAACTCTTTAATAGCTTTATTTAACTGATCTCTATATTCTTTAGAAGTAATATCTACTCCTGTTCTTACTCTCGGTAATTTTTCAGGAACTTTTTTATATTGATCATAACTATTAGCTTCTAAAAAATTTTTAAACGTAGCTTCTAATTGTTCTAAATATTTACTAGACGTTAAAGATCTGATAATTTCATACAGATTTATAATATTTTTTTGTTTCTTTTTTAATAATTTTAAATAATCATTTAATATTTTTTCTATAACTTCATCAGTATAATAATTAGCAATATAATTATCAATAAATTCTTTTTTATCAAGCTTAAGGTCAAGAACATTATTGAGATCTAAAATTCTTTTTTTTATGTTTGTATCATCTTTAAGACAAAAATTAGCAATCAAATTACAAAAATTTTCTTGTTTTGTATCATAATACTCTAAAAATATAGTATCTAATATTTCTTTTTTAGCTAGATCTAAAACACTAGATTCGGCTATATTAATATTTTTAGATAGATGTAGTGTATCAGCATATTTTTTAACTAAAGCAAGAGAAAAAGCATCAAAAGTAGTAATATAACTACTATCTAATAAATCAAGTTCATCATACATTTTATTTTCTTTAAGTTTTTTTCTAATTCTTTCTTTCATTTCTAAAGCCGCTTTATTAGTAAAGGTAAGGATTAAAAGCTCATTTATATGAGTTCCTTCTTTTATTTTTCTTAATACTCTCTCAGTTAAAACAGCCGTTTTTCCACTTCCAGCTCCAGCACTAACTAAAATATTGCTGCCTTCAAGATCAATTGCAAGTTGTTGTTCTAAAGTAAATTTAGGCATAATCTAATAATCACCTTCTTTCTTTTGTAAATATTTATAATCATTTACATCTACAAAACAAACTTCCTTAAAAGGACAATATTCACATGATATATTTTTATTATCAATAATTTTAGGCTCTATTATAAAATTATTATTATCTATTATGTTAATTGCCTTATTTAAAGCTTGTTCAATTGTCTTAAGCATTGCTTCTATTTCTTCTTCATTTAAAACTTTACTACTACTTTTTAACTGTTCTGTTTTAGTAACGCCTAAACCCTTAATAAAACTATTAGTTTTATAATCTTCGTCTAAATAAGATAAAATAATTTCATCACTATTAGCATAACCAACAAGTTTTAAATTTTTTTGCTTTTCTATCTCATCTTTAGCATTTTGTAATAAAAATTGATAAAAAAATCCTCCCATGACAGGATTTGTAAAAAGCTTACTTCTATTAATTAGATATACATATAATGGTAATTGTAAAAATAAACCATCTTCCAAATAATCTAAATTTAAAGTAGCACTACCTGTTTTATAATCAAAAACTGCATAATATGTTTTATTATGAAATGATTTAAATAAAATTTTATCAATAAAGCCTTTTACTGTAACATGATCATTTAATGGTATTTCTAATCTTTTTTCCCCATAAAACTCTGTCAAAAAACTTGATTTTTCCATTTTTTTATTATTATCTACAATAAACTCTAATTCTTTTTTTAACTTTTCTAATAAAAACTTTTCTTTATTATCTAATATTTCCTTAGTTATAGCATAATCAAAAGATTTTTCAAAAGAAAAGTTTTTATTATAACTATCTTTTAAAACACTATGAAAAATATTACCAATCTTCGTATTAAAATTTTCATTGAAAGAATCTAGTTTTAAAATATATTTTAAATAGTATTTAAAAGGACATTTAAATAAATCATCAAGATTTGAATAAGACAAACTATATGGTGTTATTTCTCTATTAATTCCCTTAAATTTATGATCAAAACTAGTATAAAAGTTTGCATCTATATTGTTAGTTAAATAATCAAAATCTTTTTCTTTTTGGTGATATTTATAATAAGTATCTAAACTACTGCTAACTTTATAATCATTGAACTTATTACTGTAATTATAGTTATAATTAATTTCTTCTATTTCTTCTAAATCAAGTTCGTTTAATAAACTTGATTTAGCATATTCACTAGTTAATGAAGTTAATTTATAAGAAATTGTAAGGTTTTTAACAGTTCCCAAAACTTGAAGTAAGTTTTCTTTGCTTAATTTATTTTTAAAAGAAGAAGTAATTAAATTACATTTTAATTTTAAATTATCGCTTAAATAATCTTCATCTTTATAAATTTTAGGTAAATAATTTTGATTAAATCCTAAAACAAATAAATATTCATCATCACTAATTAGATATGGTATTTCTAAACTTTCATTTAAAATATTAACTGCATCTTTTAATTCTTTTTTATCAATTGAAGTCTTTTCTAAGGCTTCTGTTAATAAAAGATCATAATATTTACTATTGTTTGCATAAAATAAATCTTCCTCTATTTTATTAATTTTAGCTTTTAAATCAATATTTTTAATACAATTAATATCTTTATTTTTTAAATATTCTTTAACAGTAATAAGGGATGTTAAATAATTCTTCTCTTTAGAATTATAAGGAATATCAAACATATTAAAAATAACTCTAAGAAGATAATTATAATTATCATCTATTCCTGCTAAATAAATTTTATTATAATTAATTCCCTCACTATTTAATTTTCTAATCATATGAGCAGTAGCAATTAATTCATCTTTTAAAGAATGATATTTATAAACTTTAGAAATATTTAATTTACTATTTATTTTTAGGAATACAGCATTTATATCAGTAAGCATCTTTTTTTGATAATCATCTAGCATAGTATATCCTAAAATATAAATTTTTTTAGTTTTTAAGTAATCCTTAAATCCTTTATCAAAAATTAAATATTTTTTTTCTTCTAAATCAATATATAATTCTCTTAGTCTTTTTAATTTAGATTCTTTATAATCTTTATCTACATCTATTTTATATAAATTACTTAACATTTGTCTTAGAATATCTAAATTTTCATTAGTTTTATCTAATAAATATATTATTGCTTCTTCTTTTATATCAAAAAAATAATGTTTTTCAAATTCATTCAAACTGATAAAACTAATATTATAAATTTTACTATCTAAAGAAAGATAATCTAATATTTTCATTTTTAAACTATTAGGTACAATATAAATTGCATTATCAACTAATTCTAATTTCATGGATACCTCCTATTTTTATCAGTAAATTAATTATAGCTTATCATTTTATAATTGTGAAGTTTAAGCTGATAAAATATAAAAGAAAACTAGAAGAACTTATCTTCTAGTGTTTGTCTTTTAAAATATAGGTTTTTACTTTCTCAGGAGTTTCTAAATCTTTTTTATTAACCGCTAAACCTAAATAATTTTCTCTATCAATATTACTTTTTAATCTTTTTAAAGAATCCAAAGATAAATTATCAATAGAATTAATATCAAAATAGACAGTATCATCATCATTATCTTTAACTTCTTTTATTCTTCTTATTTCTTTTTTATCTTTAGTTGAAACTTTTTCTAGATTATTAGCATTTTCTAAATCTATTTGATTTAAAATTTCTTTATTTTCATCAAAATAACTATACTTTTTGATTTCATCTATTTTATTAGAATTTCTTTTAGATACACCTGTTAATATTAATGTTGTTATTGCTGATAAAGATGCAATGCCAAGTGAAGTTATAGCAAATGCTGTAGAATTAGCATAATTATACATACTATAAGCTCCAGCTGATCCCATTGCAAGAGTTATTATAGAAAAAACAATTGAACTTACTAAAAGATTACCTCGTTTACGCAAAAGATTATCTAGTTCTTCTTCATTACTAAAATGTTGATTATACATTAATTCTAAAAGCCTTTTTTTAGATTCTTTTATATTTTCATATCTTGGACATGAGCCATCAGCCATATAAACAATTATATTACTACTATCATTTTCTTCAGTTGAGGGTATCGTTGCAAACTTCTTTATATAAATATTACTATTTTTATCTTCTTTTTTTACTACTTTCATTTTTCCACTTCCTTAAACTTAGTTGTTTTTAATTTTGTTTATAGATATAAAAAAGACTTTTTTAAGCCTCTTTTTCTTCAGTCATATCAACAACTGTTTTGCCTTTATAACTACCACATTTAGGACAAACGCGATGAGCTTTTATCATTTCTTGACAATTAGGACATTTAACCATTCCAGGAACCTCAATTGCATTATGACTTCTACGCATTCTTTTTCTTGTCTTTGATACCTTTCTAAAAGGAACAGCAAACATTTGAATATCTAATTTTAACATATTATCACTCCTTCTCTATTTCTTTTAATAAATCTTTAAATGGATTATTACTCCTATTAGTTATATCATCTTCACTAATAACTCTCCATCCATCCCCAGTTAAATTTTTATAATTAGTAACTTCACTGTAACGTATAGGGATCTCTAGTACTATATTTTCCCATAAAATGTTAATAATATCAAGAGTAAATTGATCATTTTCTAATTTTTCATATACATTTTCATTAATTTTAAAAGAAAATGGATAATTAATAGGATCTAAAGTAACAGAATCACTTATTTTCATTGTTCCATTACAATCAATTTCTAAAAACAAATTATCATCACTTGGATAAGTTAATATTCCCTTAATTTTAACTTTTGATAAATCTAAAATATCTGTATTAGCATAATAAGACTCTGGTATTTTTACTTCTTCATCAATAACTATCTTAGAAACACTACCTTCTAATAAATCTTTAATAAACATACTCACCATCTCTTAACAAATACTAAAAATAGTAAAAACATCATACTACAAGCAACAGACATACTTTCTTTTAAAACATATCCTCTTTCATAAAAACATGAAAAATCATCTACAATGTTTACAATCCAACTTTCTAAATAATGAGGAACATTCTTACCTATTGGAAACATATGAGTTTTAATAATATCTTTCTCTAAATCATTTAATTCAAAATATTTTAATGAATTTTCTAAAGCAATCTTAGGATGATTAACCAAAATTTTAGCTTTCTTATCATTATAATCTTCTAAAAAGAAATCATGTAATAATGCCGCTCTAGTCGCTGATTTATAATCAAGATGACATAATTTTGTTATTTTATATGAGTAGTATGAAACTCTTAACATATGATCATATCTATTAACACCATGATGTTCTATTTCCTTAGTCTTTTGATACTCTTTATTACTTATAATTGGAGTAATCAAATTATTAAATTCATAATTTGGATAAAAAGATCTCATAAAGTACCCACTTTCTCTTTCAAATTAGCCAAGTATAATTTTATCACAGTTTATTAATCTTTTCAAGTTTGCAATTATTTTACAGTTGCTATTTACATAAATTTAACTTAGTTCTGCCTTAACTTTTTTTACACCTTTTTTAATATCATTTTTAAAGAACCTATAACTAGAAGAAATTATAATATAAATAGGTAAAGCGATAACTATTCCTAAGACACCTCCTACTGTTCCACCAATTGAAACCATCATTATTGTAATTAAAGGATTAACATTATTCGTTTTACCATATACTTTAGGTGATATTAAATAACCATCTAATTGTGGAAAAATCAAGCATATAACTAGGGTAGCAACAAAAAGATTAGGACTAATTACAGAAGCAGTTAAAAGAGCTAATAAATTAGTAATTAAACCTCCAAAATAAGGAATTACAGTAGTAAGCGAAGCTAATATACCAAATAAAAACCAGTTTGGATGCCCTACTATAAAAAACACAATTGAATATTCAAAGAACTGTATTAACATAAATAATCCTAAACCTTTTAAATAATTACTAAGTTCATAATCTAAAGCTTTAAAGTAACGATAGAATTTATTTTTAGTACTTCTTAAAGAGTTTGAAATAGTTTTCCTAATATTATCCATATAAGCTAAAAAGTAAATAGATACAACAAAAACAATAACAGTTTTACCAATAATTGAAGCAGTTTTACCTACTATATCAATAGTCCCATCTTTAACAATATTACCTATACTTGATATAATATTATTTAAATAATCTCCACTAATATCTTCAAGTGAACCTAAATTAATATTAAATTTATCACCTACATCTTCAATAACTTGGCCAAAATTATTAGCAAATGTAATTAATTGATTATAAAAAAGTGGCAAGGTAGTAATTAATAGAGCTATTATTATAAGAGTTATAGAAATAACTACAATTGTCACAGCCAAAGTTTTCCTAACTCCTTTAGATACTAATTTACGAACTAAAGGATTTAAAGCATAGGCAATAATAAAGGCTATAATAAATGGTAAACAAATATTAATTAAAGATATTAATATATTATACCATGTACCTATATTAGTAACTATAATATATAATAAGCCCATTAAAATTAAAAAGTTTAAAAGTTTATAATTGATTTTATTTTTATACATAATTATCTCTCCAATAATATAGTAGTTGGTCCAATATTTACAATAGAAATTTCCATATCAGCCCCAAATATACCAGTTCTAGTAGGAATATATTCATTTAAGCATTTATTAAAATATTCATATAATAATATAGCTTTTTTCCCTGTCATTGCTTTAATATAACTAGGACGATTACCCTTAGTAGTATCAGCATATAAAGTAAATTGTGATATAGATAATATTTCTCCTCCTACATCTTTAATCGATAAATTCATAATATTATTATCATCAGGAAAAATTCTAAGATTTATTATTTTATTTATCATTTTAATAATGGTTTCTTTATTATCAGTATCAGTAAACCCAACAAATAATACTAAACCATCTTTTATTTCACTAACTGTTTTATCATTAACAACACATTTTCCTTTAGAACATCTTTGTACTAAAACTCTCATTTCATTAACCTTTCTATACTTGTAATATATGGTAAATTATCTAAATCTAGTAATAATTTTTCTAATTGCCCTTTATCTTTAACTAATACTTCCATCTCATAAATAGCATATTCTTCTCTTGAAACTGTTTTAATTGAACTAATACTTATACCTAATTTACTAGTAATTTGAATTATATCAGCTAGTTTATTGTCTAAAGTATTAGTTCTTAGTAATAAATCACTATTATATTTATTAGAAGAAGAACTACTCCAAGTTACTTCAATACACCTATCATCTAATGTAGATAGATTATGACAATTACTTCTATGAATACTTATTCCATTACCTCTTGTAATATATCCTACTATATCATCACCATAAACAGGTTTACAACAAGAAGCAAAGCTTACTTTTATTTTATCTATACCAGCGACAATTACATCAGAAGTATTATCATTTATTTTAACTATATTTTTTAATAATTTAGGCTTTTCTTCCTCATCTTCTTTATAAATAAAATTAATAATGGATTTAGGAGTTTGTTTATTACTTCCAATTATATAGTATAATTCTTCTAAATTATTAATTTTCAAATTTTTATATATTTGCTTTAAATTCTTTTCTTGATGAAATTCATTAATACTAATTTTTCTTTTTCTTAGTTCTTTTTCTAAATATAATTTACCTCTTTCAATTAATACTTCTTTTTCACTTTTACTAAAATAACTTTTAATTTTATTTTTAGCTTGTGTTGATTTAACAATATTTAGCCATTCCTTAGAAGGATGAGCACTTTTATTAGTATTAATTTTTACAATATCATTACTTTTTAACTCATAATCTAATGGTACAATGTTTCCATTTACAATGGCTCCAACTGTCGTTTCCCCTACTTTACTATGAACTTTATAAGCGAAATCTATAGGTGTTGATCCCATTGGTAATTCAATTACATCCCCTTTAGGAGTAAAAACATAGATATTGTTATTTAAAACTTCATCTTTTACACTATTAACAAATTCTTCACTACTCATCTTATCATTAGATAGTTCCATTATTTCTTTAAAAAATTGCAATTTTTGTGTAGTAGTAGATTGAAGATTAGCAACTTTATTTGACCCCTTATTTTCTTTATAAGCCCAGTGGGAAGCAATTCCATTTTCAGCTACTTCATCCATCTCATAAGTTCTAATTTGAATTTCAAACAAATAACCATCTATACCAAAAACAGTAGTATGCAATGATTGATACATATTAGGTTTAGGCATAGCAATATAGTCTTTAAACCTTTTAGGTAAAGGACGAAATTTGGAATGAATAAGGCCAAGAGCAAGATAACAATCTTGCTCAGTATCAACTAATATTCTAAGAGCTAAAAGATCATAAATATCACTAAATTTCTTACCTTTATCTAGCTTATTGTAAATACTATAAATACTCTTAGCCCTTCCCTTTATTTGATGAGGAATATGATGAAGATTTAATAACTCTGTAACTTCTTCTTGCATCTCATAAACTGTTGTATCACGTTCAGCTTTAGTTTTATTTAATTTATCAGCAATATCATAAAAAACAGTTGGTTTTAAATATCTCAATGATAAATCTTCAAGTTCACTTTTAATTTTATGAATTCCTAAATGATGGGCTAAAGGAGCAAATATTTCCAAAACTTCTTTAGATTTTTTCTTTTGTTTTTCAACTGGCATAGCCCACAAAGTTCGCATATTATGAAGACGATCAGCAAGTTTTACTATTATAACTCTAACATCTTCACTCATCCCAACTATTATTTTTTTATAGTATTCAACTAAATATTCATTATCAGTTGAAAAATGCAGTCTTCCAAGTTTTGTCACACCATCAACTAATCTATAAACAACAGGGCCAAATTTAGCGATAAATTCTTCTTCATTTACATCACAATCTTCTAAGACATCATGTAATAAAGCTGCCATTAAGCACTCACTATCTGAATAAATTGAAGTAAGAATTAAAGCTACATTTAGAGGATGAATAATATAATCTTCACCACTTTTTCGATATTGACCTTGATGTTTTTCTTTAGCATAATAATATGCTTCTAAAATATTTTGTCTTTGATTTTGATCTTTTATATAAGTATCTACTTTATCCATCAAGTCATCTATAGTAATCAAATCTTTTTTCATCTAAATGCCCCTTTCATCAAAATATTTAATCATTTATGCCTTTTATTATTTTTTCACTTATTTCCTCTTTCTTTTTTGATTTCTTTTTATCTTTTTTACTTCTACTAACAAAGAAAACAAATAATTTTCCAGCGATTAATAAAGATGAATAAGTACCTACTATTAATCCTACTATCATCGCTAAATTAAATGTAAATATTTCTTTACTACCCATTAAAATTAACGCTATAACTGGTAATAAAGTAGTTAGTGATGTATATATACTTCTTGATAATGTTTGTGAAATACTTAAATTTACAACATCTGCTAATTCTTCTTTATTTAGCTTATCTTTATTTTTAATATGTAAATTCTCTCTAACTCTATCAAAGACTACAATAGTATTATTTATAGAGTATCCAATAATCGCTAAAATAGCCGCAATAAACATTGAATTTACTTCTGTTTGCGTAAGAATAATAACTGCTATCATCATAAACACATCATGAATTAAGCAAATAACAGAAGAAATACCATAACTAAATTTAAATCTAAAACTTACATAAAGAATTATACCTATTAATGATAGAATAATAGAAAATACAGCATTTTTAATTAAATCTTGTTTAACAACATTTGATACAACGCCAATATCTACACTAGCATTATATTTATCTAAAAAGTAACTTTCTACTTTATCTATTTCATCTTCTTTAAGCTGATTTTTCACTCTAATACTAATATCGTTATTATTATGATCAATATCTATCTTCTCAAGATTTAATTCTTTTAAGTCTTGATTTAGTTTCTTATCGCTTATATTTTCAGTAGTTGTAATAGTTATATCACTACCAGCTTGAAAATCAATACCAAGATTCATTCCTTTAATAGAGAACATAACAAGTCCAGCAATAATAACAATTATACTAAAGATAGAAAAATATTTACTTAAATTTAAATAGTTATAAGGCTTTTTATCTTTAACTTCTTGACCTTCTTTTTTAGCTTTAGCACTGATAAATAAACTTGTTTTATCATCAAAATATTTAGTTTTAACAAATAAATTCATTAAAAATCTTGTTATTCCTACCATTGTAATCATAGTTACTATAATATTGATAATTAACATTGTAGCAAAGCCTTTAACACTTGATTCTCCAAAATAAAACATAATTATTGCTACTAAAAGTGTTGTAAGATTAGCATCAAGTATAGCTTTAAAACTTAATTTACTACCATTTTTAAACGCTACTTCTAAACTTCTACCTTTGGCAATTTCTTCTTTAATACGTGAATAAGTTAAAACATTAGCATCCACTGCCATACCAATTCCAAGTATTAATGCGGCAATACCTGGTAAAGTTAAAACTCCACCAATTAGCCAAAATGCTCCAAATACTAATAATGTATATAGTAATATTGAAATAGCCGAAATAAAACCAGCGAAATTATAAATTGCTACTAAAAGGATAATAATAGCAATGACACCAACAATTCCAGCAAACATAGTAGTAATTAATGTAGTATCACCAAATGAAGCACCAACAGTTTTACTAGATACTTCAGTAAGTTTACTTGGAAGGGAACCAGAATTAATCAAATCAACTAGTTCTCCCGCTTCTTGTTCTGTAAAATTGCCTTGAATTATAACATCACTAGCAAAAGCAGAATTAACAGTTGCAGCTGATAAACAATTACTACCACTACTACCACAACTTGCTCCTTCTTTAGCATAACTATCAGTCATTTCATTAAAATCTAACCAAATAACAATAATATTTTGTTCATAATCTTTAACAGCATTAGTTACTTTATAAAATGTATCTTTATCTTTAACAGCAAGAGAAACAGCGGGTTTCCCATTAGAATCTGTTGTTACTTTTGCACCTCCAGCTTTTAAAACATCACTACTCATAAGTAAATTATCTTTACTATCTCTAAATGTTAATGTAGCAACAGTAGATAAAGTATCTCTTGCTTCCTCTTTATTAGTTACACCAGCAAGTTTAACTCTTATTTTATCATTACCTTCAAGAGTTATTTCTGGTTCTGATACTCCTAGTGCATCTATTCTTTTTAACATACTTTTATAAGTGGCATTTAATTTTTCTTTAGTCATTTTACTTCCATCAATAGGACTAACTTGATAAAGAATTTCAAAGCCTCCTTGTAAATCAAGACCAAAATTTAAAGATTTAAATAATGGTACAAGTAAAGTACAAATAATACAACCAATAAGAACTAATAAAAAAGTTCTAATAAGCATTTGCTTTTTACTACTTAACTTCTTTTTCTCTTTTTTTACTTTCCTCATAATTTAATACTCCTCTAGATAATTTCTAATTTATTATTTTGCTTTTTGGTAGCCATGTTATCTTTAACGAATTTATCAAGTAATCTATTATCACAATTTAAAATATCACTAACTATATCATTAAGTTCTAAATTGTGAGCTTTACTCCACTTAGATAAAATTAAATAATTCCAGACATCATTTTTATGAATATAACGATATCCTAATCTATTTAATTCATTTTCTTTAGCATTTAAAGCGGGTTCAATCATTTGATATAATTCTTCTTTACTATTAAAAGTAAAATCCATAGACTCCATCTACATCACCTACCAAATTAATATTATTATAGCACGTAAAGTAAAGAAATAAAATAAATTTTACTACCTTTATCTATTTATAAAAATAACCAATAAATAAAAAACTGCTAATTTTGCAGCTCTTATTTAAAACATTAATTCAATTCAATAGTAAATGGGTTATTTTTTGTTCCATCTCCCGAAGTTATTACCACATTTTCTTTTAAGTTCATGGCTGGACGAACACCGTTTACCATGAACCTTGGAGGGTCGTAGGCGGAAATATCGACACAAAAAGTATCGACGTGTCGAACGTCGTACGAGCCATATGGTGTTAAAAGCCAATATTGCTTATTATTATCACCTATATCAAATTGACCTGACATTAATTCTCCATATCTAAGTAATCCTACTTTAGCACTTGTTGTACTTGATGTTAAAGTATTACCTGTAGCATTTGTATATTTGGTTAATTTATACGATTTAGCATCTCCTACCTTTCCACGATACCAAGTTGTCTCATCTTCTATCATATATCTATATTCACTATCTACATAACTATTTAAGTATTCTCCATTTAAGAACTTTCCAATTGTTGAGCTACTTGAATAATATACAGAGTCATTACTATTAAAAGCACTTTCTATAAATTCACCAGAACTTTTTAATGGTTCAGCACTAGTTATCTTTGTTCCTATACCATTTTCATGACTTACTATTCTATATAAATTATTTTCAGTATTTCCAAAGCGGATGTATTCCCCACTATATCTCGTATTTAGTTTCACTCCATTTAAATTATTATCATTATCTCCACTTAAACGATAAGGGTTATCTATTGTTCCATCACCATCTACAATTTTAACGTTAGATTTTAGATTGATTGCTGGACGAACACCCATCCCGCCGCTATCCGGAGTACGTCCATGAGAGTAACCATCGGAATATACGTAATGAACATGAGACGTATAATATCGTGTTAAAGTCCACCATTCAAGTCCATTCTTTAAATAACCAGTTGAAGAACTTGCACCCCTATAGCTAGATTTATATTCATAGATATTTAAAAGTCCTACTGCATCTTCTACTATTGTTGCCCCACTTGGTTTTTGAACCTGTTCTAAGTCGTTACTATCAAAACTTGCATCCCACTTTGCATCCATTACAATAAATTTTTCCGGTTCTCTTAAATTTCCTAAGAAACCATCCACTGTTGTATCATTTAACCATTCTTCCATATAACTTCCTGCAAAATTTGCGCTTTCACTTGAATAAATAAGTGAACTTATATTCCACTGAGTTACTAATTTTGTCGTTTTGGCTTCATTATTAACTGATACTGCTCTCCATAATTTTCCACTATACCAAATATAATTATTTGGATCTTTTCCGGTAATAAAAGTATCTGTTCCATCATTATAAGTACTTCCATTATTTCCTACATTATCTACTATTGTATCTGATACTGGATCTCCTTCTAACATTGTTACTTCTACTCTTAATTTCCCTTTAAAAACTTTTCCTCCAGCTTCTTCATTAGTTGCATCATAATCTAGCCATAGTCTTAATGTATAATTAATCGTTTCACTTGATCCTATCTCTCCACTATCTACTACTCTATTTGGATTTACTCCCATACTCTCTAAATCTTTTGCAACTCCAACAGTTTCATTTCTATCTAAACTATATCTTATTGCACTATCTGGTATTCTATTTTCTC
>CAMMBL010000016.1 GCA_946494015.1 uncultured Mycoplasmatota bacterium
CGACTTATTGCTTTTTTTCTATATTGATGGTGTCACATCAATTGTAACTCTACATAGATTTAAGAAAAATTAATTGAAATATATTGACTAAAAAAACACTTTATGATAATGTAAGCTTAAGCACTGAGAAGTGTTTTTCTTTTAGAAAAAAATACAAAGGAAGATGTGTATATGGCAAAGAAAAAGGAAGAAAAAAACGAAATTAAAAAAGATTCATTAAAAGAAGTACCTAAAAAGAATAAAAATAAAGAGAAAAAGAAAGAAAAAATAAGTATCTTTACTAAGATAGGTAATTTTATTAGTGGGGTTAAAACAGAATTTAAAAGAGTAAAGTGGCCTTCAAAAAAAGATATGGTTAAATATTCTATTGCTACAATTACATTTGTTGTTTTATGCTCTTTATTCTTCTACTTGATAGATATTATATTAGCAGCACTACATTCATTAGGTAAATAGAAAGGAAATGGTTATGGAAAAACAGTGGTATGTTGTAAATACTTATTCAGGACATGAAAAGAAAGTACAAGAAAAACTTTTAATGCGTGCTGAATCTATGAATATGCAAGATTATATATTTAGAGTAATTGTTCCAGAACAAGAAGAAACTGAGATTAAAGATGGTGTTAAAAAGACTAAAGTAAAGAAACTATTCCCAGGTTATATCTTAGTTGAAATGATTATGACAGATGAAGCTTGGTATATTGTTCGTAATACTCCAGGTGTTACAGGATTTATTGGATCAAGTGGTAAAGGAGCTAAACCTACACCATTACAGCCTAGTGAAGTAGATCATATTCTAAAAAATATGGGTATTAGTCGTATTGATATAGATAAAGAGCTTCAAGTAGGAACAAAAGTAAAAATAATAGGTGGTCCATTTACAGGAATGTATGGTACGATAGAAGAAGTTGATAGTACTAATGAAAAGATTGTTCTTAATGTTGACTTGTTTGGACAAGAAACGCAAGTTGAAGTAGAATTAACACAAATTGAAAAAGCATAAAAGTCTTGTCAAACAATAAAAATTATGCTATTATTTAGGGGCTATATTAATTTGATATAGATTAATATTAGTGGGAAGCAAAAAGTGCATTAAATGCAAAATATCAGGATTTAAAACTCTTGATATTGAAAAGCTACTATAACCACTCGCGAAAACGAGTAAGAAAGGATGTGTTTTTCGTGGCAAATAAAAAAGAAGTTGTAAAAAAGATTAAATTACAAATTCCAGCAGGTAAAGCAACCCCTGCACCACCAGTAGGTACTGTATTAGGACCAGCTGGAATTAATTTACAGGAATTTTGTACAAAATATAATGATGCAACTAAAGATAAGATGGGAGATATTTTACCAGTTGAAATTTCTATATATGATGATAGAAGTTTTGACTTTGTTATTAAGACCCCACCTACACCATTCTTAATTAAGAAAATTGCAAAGATTAATAAAGGATCTACTAAAGGATCAAATGAAACTATTGCAACCTTAACAGATGCCCAAGTAACAGAAATAGCTGAAACTAAATTACCAGACTTAAACTGCTATGATATAGAAGCTGCTAAGAAGACAGTAATTGGAACAGCTAAAAACATGGGTGTTGCCGTAGAAGAAAAGAAAGAAGATTAAAAACTAAACATATAGGTTATACCTATGTGGGAGGATGTAACACTAATTGCTTACCCGAATAACCACATAAGGAGGAATAATTAATGAAAAAAAGAAGTAAAAAATATCAGGATGTTGTAACAAAAATAGAAAAAAACAAAGCATATTCAAAAGAAGATGCAATCAAATTAGTAAAAGAGACTAATATAACAAAATTTGATTCAACTATTGAAGTTGCAATGAATTTAAACCTTGATACTAAAAAAGCTGATCAACAACTAAGAGGAGCTATTGTTTTACCTAAAGGAACAGGTAAGACTAATCGTATATTAGTAATAGCAAAAGGTGATAAAGCTAAAGATGCTATAGCAGCTGGTGCTGATTATGTTGGTGATCAAGATTATCTTGATAAAATTGCTAATGAAAATTGGTTTGAATTTGATACAATGATTGCAACACCAGATATGATGCCTCTATTAGGTAAATTAGGACGTATTTTAGGTCCTAAAGGTCTAATGCCAAATCCTAAAACAGGTACAGTTACAACAGATGTTACAAAAGCTGTAACAGATGCTAAAGCTGGTCGTGTAGAATATCGTACTGACAGCTTTGGAAATATCCATGGTATAATAGGTAAAGCTTCATTTACAGAAGAAGATTTGTTAGCAAACTTAAATGCTTTTGTATCACAAATAATTAAAGTTAAACCTTCAACTGTAAAAGGAGATTATATAAAAAGTATATCTATCTCATCTACTATGGGTCCTGGAATTAAAATTGCAATTAATTCTTTTGACAAATAGAAGATTATAGAATATAATAAACATGAAAATTAATTAATCAGTGCCAAAGACAGTAGGTAATTAAGTAAATCCTACCGAGGACTATCTTATAAATAAAAGTTCTTGGGGGATTCTCTAAGAACTTTTTAGTACTGATTAAAGTAAGAATAGGAGGAAAAAAGATGGCTAACCAAAAAATCTTAGCTAAAAAGCAAGAAGTTATCGATGAAATTAAAGATAAAGTAAAAAATAGCTCAAGCTTTGTTCTATTTGATTATCGTGGTTTAACTGATGCTGAGATTAAAGAGTTAAGAAAAGCTCTAAGAAATGCTGATGCAAATTATAAAGTATATAAAAATACTTTAATGGCTAGAGCATTCAATGACCTAAACATTGATTTATCTAATGCTCTTGAAGGACCAAGCGCATTTGCTTATAGTACTGATCAAGTTGCTCCAATCAAAGTATTATCAGATTTTGCTAAAGACCATGAAGCTTTAACTTTAAAGATTGGTTATGTTGATGGAGAAATAGCTGATACAGCTAAACTTGCTGAATATGCAACTATACCATCACGTGATGGCTTACTTACTATGCTTGCTGGTGGTATGATAGGACTTGTTCGCGACCTATCTATCTGTTTAAATTTATATAGTGAACAAAAAGAAGAAAATTAATTTAAGGAGGAAATTAAAATGGCAAAATTAACAAAAGAAGAATTTATTAGCTCATTAAAAGAAATGAATCTTTTAGAAATTAAAGAATTAGTAGATGCAATGAAAGAAGAATTTGGTGTAGATCCTTCAGCTGTAGCTGTAGCTGCTCCTGGAGCTGCTGCTCCTGAAGATACTGGACCAGCTACTGTTACTGTATCAATCACTGATGCTGGTGCAGCTAAAGTTGCTGTAATTAAAGTAGTTCGTGAAATTACAGGATTAGGATTAAAAGAATCAAAAGATTTAGTTGATAATGCTGGTTCACCAATTAAAGAAAACATTTCTGTTGAAGAAGCTAATGAAATTAAAGCTAAATTAGAAGAAGCTGGTGCTACTGTTGAAGTTAAGTAATTAGCTTCTTTTTTTTCTAAATTTTTTTAAAAAGTTATGTTAAACTAAAAATAAGGAGGATAGTTATGGAAAAGAAAAAAAACAGGACAGGGTTACGTGTTTTTGGAGGAATATTAGTTGGTATAGCACTTTGTCTTATAGCTGGATTTGTCTTATATAATCAAGGCTATGTAACAATTAATGCAAATAATGCCGAAAAAGATAAAGTAAAAGAAGAAACTAAAGATGAAGAAAAGGGAAAAGAAACTACAACTAATAACAATTATAATAATTTAGGATTTGACAGTAGCAAAGTAACTAATGCTAATGGTAATAATTATACTCTTACTGTTTCATCACATGCATCTGGAATTAATATTTCCTTAGATAGCACTAGGACAAAAGTAACTCTTGCAATTAATAATGCTCTAGTAAATGAAGCTTATGCATTAGGATGGATAACAAACTCAAATAATTATGTTTATGATCCACACGAAATAACATTTAGTAAAAAAATAGTAGACATTTTCTTTGGCGGTATTGGTCAAGATGCCTCAGGAGATGTAATATTATTCTTAATGGAAGATGGGACAGTTGAATATATTCCTTTAAAAGCCGCTTTAAGTGCTGGGATTGAAAATTTAAAATCATATGGAACTTTATCTGGCTTATCTGATGTTGTAAAATTCTATCAAGCAAATGCTAATAATAGTATTACAATACTTGCTCAAACTAAAGATGGTACCACTTATGATTTAAGTACTATTATAAATAATGCAAGTAATAATCAATAATATAAAATTGATTATTTAAATATAATCTCCAAAAATGTGTTAACAAAAAAACAACTTCAAAAAAAATGTTGACGAAATAAAAAAAATGGTGTATTATAAGCATACGAAAGGAGACAACTATATACTTTTGTATAATGGGTTGTCTCTTTCTTTGTTTTGAGGTGATATTAATGAGTCATTATTTTGAAAATGACCAGAATCTCCCTAGTAATTTAAAAAAAACTACAGCTACTTTATTTGATCGAGATTATATATTTTATACAGATAATGGTGTTTTTGCAAAACATGGTTTAGATTATGGTAGTAAATTACTATTAGAATCACTGCCCTATAAAGAATTAAAAGGGCCAGTTCTTGATGTTGGTTGTGGCTATGGAGTACTAGGAATAGTTATTAATAAAAAAACTAATTTAGAAGTAGATATGATAGATGTTAATAGAAGGGCTATACATTTATCTAAAAGAAATATTAAAGAAAATAATTGTTCTAATATAAATGCCTTTGAAAGTAATTGTTATGAAAAAATATCAAAAAAGTATAGTACAATTATTACTAATCCTCCAATTAGAGCTGGGAAAAAAATTGTTTATGAAATATTATTTAATGCTAAAGATTATTTGATAGATGAGGGTGTTATATATTTAGTAATTAGAAAAGATCAAGGTGCTAAATCGCTAATATCCGACTTAAAAAAATATTATGATGTAGGTATTGTTAATAAAAGTAAAGGTTTTTTTATAATTAGAGCAAAAACATGTTGACTTGTTGATTAAGTTATGCTAATAATATAAATTGGCAATGTATTATTTTTTTAAATAATAAATAAAAAAAACTATGGTAATGGGGTGAATTTTAGTGTCATATAAAATTGTAAAATATGGAAAAAAACGTGAAAGAAGAAATTATTCAAAAATAAGAAATACTTATGAGCTAAAGGATTTGTTAGAAATTCAAAAAAAATCATATGATTGGTTTATAACAACAGGAATTAAAGAAGTTTTTGAAGATTTATTTCCAGTAGAAAATTTCTCAGGTACACTATCTTTAGAGTTTGGAGATTATCATTTTGAAGAACCAAGATACTCAATTAAAGCTAGTAAAGATAGAGAAACTACTTATGCAGCACCACTAAAAGTTGAAGTGCGTCTTTTTAATCATGAAACAGGTGAAGTTAAAGAACAAGAAATCTTCCTTGGTGATATGCCAATAATGACTGATAGTGGAACCTTTATAATTAATGGAGCAGAACGGGTTATTGTTTCTCAACTTGTACGTTCTCCAAGTGTATATTATAATCATGAAATTGATAAAAATGGTCGTGAACTAATTACTTCACAAATTATTCCAACTCGTGGTACTTGGTTAGAATTCGAAGCTGATGCTAGAGATGTATTGTATGTAAGAATTGATAGAACTAGAAAAGTAACATTAACAACATTACTTCGGGCTTTTGGTCTTTCTAGTGATGATGATATTTTAAAACTATTTGGGGAAGATGATTTCCTTAAAAATACAATTGCTAAAGATGCAACTAAAAACTTAGATGAAGCCTTAATTGAAATATATGAGAAATTAAGACCAGGAGAACCAGCTACACTAGATTCATCTAAAAACCATATAATTACTAGATTCTTTGATGAGTTTAGATATGATTTAGCAAAAGTAGGACGTTATAAGTTTAATCGTAAATTAAATATTGTAGACCGTTTGTTAAATCAAACTCTTGCTGAGGATATAGTCGTTGATAGTGAGATTAAATATCCTAAAGGAACCGTTGTAACTAAAGATGTTTTAGAAGAATTAAGAGAAATCTTTAAAAATGGTTATGGTGTAGAAGAAGCAAAAATTAATGATGAGCTTGATACATATAACAAAATTCAAAAAGTAACTATCTATGATCCTAATGATAAAAGTAAAAAACTAATTGTTATTGGTAATGATGGGACAATCGATTCTAAACGTCTAACAATATCAGATGTTTATGCGGCTGTATCATATTACTTAAACCTTTTACATGGTGTAGGTAATTATGATGAAATTGATCATTTAGGTAATCGTCGTATTAGACAAGTAGGAGAATTATTACAAAATCAATTTAGAATTGGTATCTCTCGTATGGAAAGAGTTATTCGCGAGAGAATGACTACTCAAGAAATGGAAGAAGTAACTCCTAAGACCTTAATAAATATTAGGCCAGTTACTGCTGCTATGAAAGAGTTCTTTGGATCATCTCAATTATCACAATTCATGGATCAAACCAACCCTATTGCTGAACTTACTAATAAACGTCGTTTATCAGCTTTAGGACCAGGTGGATTATCACGTGATAGAGCCGGTGTGGAAGTACGTGATGTTAATGCCTCTCACTATGGTAGAATCTGTCCTATCGAATCTCCTGAAGGACAAAATATTGGGCTTATAACATCGTTAGCAAGTTATGCTAAAATAGATGAATATGGTTTTATAATGACCCCTTATCGTAAAGTAGAAAATTGTAAAATAACAGATGAAGTTGTATATTTAACTGCTGATGAAGAACAAGATTATATTATTTCTCAATCAACTGTTAATACTAATGAAGATAATGTTATTATTGATAAAACTGTTGCCGCAAGATTTCGTGATGAAAATATTCTTGCTAAACCAGAACAAGTAGACTATATTGATGTTTCACCTCAACAAGTAGTTTCTATAACAACAAGTTGTATTCCATTCCTAGAACATGATGATGCAACACGTGCTTTGATGGGTGCTAACATGCAACGTCAAGCAATGCCATTATTAAAAACAGAAGCTCCATTTATTGGAACAGGTGTTGAACATATTGCCGCTAAAGATTCAGGAGTTTGTGTTATTGCTAAAGCTGATGGTATTGTAGACTACGTTGATGCTAAAAAAATTATTATCGCTAATGCTAAAGGTAAAGATACTTATTACCTTGCTAACTTTGAACTTGCAAACTCTAGTATTTGTTCACATCAGCGACCAATTGTTAGAGTTGGCGATAAAGTTAAGATGGGTGATATTATCGCTGATGGTAATAGTTGTGATAATGGAGAACTAGCTTTAGGTAAAAACGTTGTAGTCGCTTTCATGACTTTCAATGGTTATAACTATGAAGATGCGGTAATATTAAATGAAAACTTAGTTAAAGATGATAAATATACCTCACTTCATCTTGAAGACTATGAGATGCAATGTCGTGAAACTAAACTAGGACCAGAAGAAATTACTCGTGATATTCCAAATGTTAGTGAAGAAGCTAAGAAAAACCTTGATGAAAATGGTATTGTAACAATTGGTACTGAAGTTAAAGAAGGAGACATCTTAGTTGGTAAAGTAACACCTAAAGGAATGGCTGAGTTATCTAGTGAAGAAAAACTATTGCATGCAATATTTGGTGAAAAAACTCGTGAAGTTAGAGATACTTCCCTTCGTGTACCTCATGGAGGAGATGGTATAGTTCATGATATTAAAATCTATTCTCGTAAAGATAATGATGAACTACCAGCTGGTGTATCTAAAGTAATTAGAGTTTATATCATTCAAAAACGTAAAATTCAAGTAGGAGATAAAATGTCAGGTCGTCATGGTAATAAAGGTGTTATTTCCCTAATCTTACCTCAAGAAGATATGCCTTACTTGCCAGATGGACGTCCAGTAGATATTATGTTAAATCCTCAAGGTGTTCCATCTCGTATGAACTTAGGACAAATCCTAGAATTACATATGGGTATGGCTGCTAAAAAATTAGGTGTTCATATCGCAACTCCAGTCTTCGATGGTGCTCATATCTCAGACATTGAAGAAATTATGGCTGAAGCAGGAATGGATCCTGATGGAAAAACAGTTTTATATGATGGACGTACTGGAGAACCATTTGATAACCGTATCTCTGTAGGTGTAATGTACATGATTAAACTACATCACATGGTAGATGATAAACTACATGCTAGAAGTACAGGACCATACTCTTTAGTAACACAGCAACCTCTTGGAGGTAAAGCACAATTCGGTGGTCAAAGATTTGGTGAAATGGAAGTTTGGGCTTTATACGCTTATGGTGCTGCTTATACACTTCAAGAAATGATGACTGTTAAATCAGATGATGTTGTTGGACGTGTTAAAGTTTATGAAGCAATTGTTAAAGGCCAAGAATTAAATCAAGCTGGAGTTCCAGAATCATTTAGAGTTTTAATGAAAGAGTTCCAAGCTTTAGGACTTGATATTTCTATTATCAATGAAGAAGGAGAAGCATTAGGTTTAAAACAAATAGAAGAAAATGACGATGATAGTGAACCATTAAATGAAGAAGCTAATATAAGTACAACTTCTAAAGATAATGAAACAAATAATAATGAAGAAACTTTACCGTTAACTGAAACACTAATAAAGAATGAAAATGAAGAAAATGAAACAATTAAAGGAGATGATCAATAATGTTAGAAGTAAATAAATTTGATGCAATAAAAATTGGTATAGCATCTCCAGAAAAAATTCGTGAATGGAGTTATGGTGAAGTAAAAAAACCAGAAACAATTAACTATCGTACCCTTCGTCCTGAACGTGATGGCTTGTTCTGTGAAAAAATCTTTGGACCAACTAAAGATTTCGAATGTGCCTGTGGAAAATATAAACGTGTACGCTATAAAAATATTGTTTGTGACCGTTGTGGTGTTGAAGTAACAAAATCAAAAGTTAGACGTGAGAGAATGGGACATATTGAACTTGCAAGTCCTGTTTCTCACATCTGGTTCTTTAAAGGTGTACCTTCAAGAATGGGACTTGTTCTTGATATGAGTCCAAGAGACCTTGAAGAAGTATTATACTTTGTTAGTTATGTTGTAATAGATAAAGGTAATGCTCCTTTAGAAGATAAACAAACATTGTCTGAAAAAGAATATCGTGCTTACTATGAAAAATATGGTAATGGTTTCAAAGTAGGTATGGGTGCTGAAGCGATTAAAGAACTACTTAAAAAAGTAGATTTAAAACATGATATAGATGAGATAAATAAAGAATTAGAAACTGCTCAAGGACAAAAAAGAACAAGACTATTAAAAAGACTTGATGTTCTAGATGCTTTCTATCGTTCAAATCAAAAACCAGAATGGATGATTCTAGACTGTATTCCTGTAATACCACCTGAACTTCGTCCTATGATTCAACTAGATGGTGGACGTTTTGCTACAAGTGATTTAAATGATTTATATCGTCGTGTTATTAACCGTAATAATCGTTTAAAGAAACTAATAGATTTAGGCGCTCCTGGTATCATTATTCAAAATGAAAAAAGAATGTTACAAGAAGCTGTTGATGCTCTATTCGATAATGGCCGTCGTGGTAGAAGTGTAACAGGTGCTGGAAATAGAGCTTTAAAATCACTTTCTAGCATGTTAAAAGGTAAACAAGGACGTTTCCGTCAAAACCTATTAGGTAAACGTGTTGACTATTCAGGTCGTTCAGTTATCGTTGTTGGACCATCACTAAAAATGTATCAATGTGGTATTCCAAAAGAAATGGCTCTAGAATTATTTAAACCTCATGTTATTCATGGACTAGTAGAGCGAGATATTGCCCATAATATCAAAGCTGCTAAACGTCTTATTGAAAATAGAGACCCAGTAGTTTGGGATATTGTAGAAGATGTAATTAAAGAACATCCTGTCCTATTAAACCGTGCCCCAACACTACATAGATTAGGTATCCAAGCTTTTGAACCAATTCTTGTTGGTGGTAAAGCAATTAGACTACATCCATTAGTTTGCCCAGCTTTCAATGCTGACTTCGATGGTGACCAAATGGCTGTCCATGTACCATTATCAGAAGAAGCTCAAGCAGAAGCAAGAATGCTAATGTTAGGATCAGGAAACATCTTGAAACCATCTGATGGAAAACCTATCGTTACTCCAGCTCAAGACATGGTTTTAGGTAACTATTATATAACTATGGAAAAAAGTGGAGAAGATGGAGAAGGTAGAGTATTTAAAGATTCTAATGAAGCCCTAATGGCTTATGAAAGAAGGGAAATAACCCTACATACAAGAATTGCCATTCCAGTAGATTCCTTTAAATATAAATTATTTACATCCTCTCAAAAAGGCAAATACTTAATAACTACAGTCGGTAAAATTAAATTCAATGAAATTTTACCTGATTCATTCCCATATATTAATGAACCAACAGATGATAATATTCAAAATATTACTCCTAATAAGTATTTCTTGCCTAAAGGTGCTAATATTAAAGAAGAAATTAGTAAAATGCCTTTAGTTAAACCTTTTGCTAAAGGAACACTAGAAAAAGTAATTGATCAAGTATTTAAACGTTATAAAACAACAGAAACTTCAGAAATGCTTGATAAGATGAAAGACTTAGGTTTCTATTACTCAACAATTGCCGGTATTACAATTTCAATGAGTGATGTTGCAACTAGTGAACATAAACAAGAATATATTGATGAAGGACAAGCTTTAGTTAATAAAATTAATAAACAATATACTCGTGGTTTAATTACTGAAGAAGAACGTCATGAAAAAGTAATTGAAACTTGGTATGGAGTTAAAGATAAAGTTCAAGCTGAACTTGAAGAAATATCTAAAGAACAAGTAGATAATCCAATCTTCATTATGATGCATTCTAAAGCTCGTGGTAGTATTTCTCAATTTACTCAAGTTGCTGGTATGCGTGGACTTATGCAAAAGCCAAATGGAGATCCAATTGAAATTCCTGTTATTTCAAACTTTAAAGAAGGATTATCAGTATCAGAATTCTTCTTATCAACTCACTCAGCTAGAAAAGGTAGTGCTGATACAGCCTTAAAAACAGCTGATTCAGGATATTTAACACGTCGTTTAGTTGATGTATCACAAGATATAATCGTTAAAGAAGATGATTGTGGTACAGACCAAGGTGTTGTAGCACATGCCTTTATAAATGAAAAAACAGGTGCTGTAATTGAAAGCTTATATGACCGTATTGTTGGTAGATTTGCTAGCAAAAAAGTTATTAATCCAGAAACTAAAGAAGTAATAGTAGATAAAGATGAATTTATTACAGAAAATTTAGCTGATAAAATAGTAGCAGCTGGTATAGAAGAAGTAGAGATTAGATCAATTCTTACATGTAATACTGAAAAAGGTGTTTGTTGTAAATGTTATGGTAGAAACTTAGCTACAGGAAATATTGTTGAAATAGGTGAAGCTGTAGGAGTTATGGCAGCTCAATCAATTGGTGAACCTGGAACTCAACTTACCATGCGTACTTTCCATACAGGTGGTGTTGCCGGTGGTGAAGATATTACTCAAGGTCTTCCACGTGTTCAAGAATTATTTGAAGCACGTAATCCTAAAGGAAAAGCAACTATCGCTGAAATTGACGGTAAAGTTACAAAAATTGCTGAAGATCATGGTAAATATAAAATTAGTATTACTAACAAAGTTGAAACTAAAGAACATGTTACAAACTATGGCGCAAAACTTTGTGTTGAAAAAGGAGATACAGTATCTTGTGGAGATAAATTAACAGAAGGAGCTATCTCACCTAAAGAATTATTAGATGTAACAGATCCAATAACAACTCAAGAATATATCTTAAAAGAAGTACAAAATACTTATCGTTCACAAGGTGTTGATATTGCCGATAAACATATTGAAATTATCGCTCGTCGTATGATTTCTAAAATTAGAATTATTGAAGGTGGCGAAACTAAATTCTTACCAGGTTCTCTTGTTAACTTTAGAGAATTTACAGAAAGTAATAAAGAAGCTATCATTAATGGTAAAAAGCCAGCTACAGGACGTCCTGTTTTACTAGGTATAACTAAAGCATCCCTAGAAACAGATTCGTTCCTATCAGCAGCATCATTCCAAGAAACAACAAGAATATTAACAGATGCTTCTATTCGTGGTAAAGTAGATCACTTAGAAGGATTAAAGGAAAATGTTTTAATAGGTAAATTAATACCAGCTGGAACAGGATTAAAAAAATATCGTGATATTGAATATACATTAGAAGATGAATTTTCTGATGAAGAACCCTTAGAAAAATTAGAAGATGAATTTATGGAATAGGTTAGTCCTATTCCTTTTTTGATATGTAAACCTATAAAAAAGTTAATTGCTGTTTTAATTTACCTTTTTAGTGTCAAATTACTGTACTTATCTTTTATTTTCTTAAAACCTTTGTTAAAATAAAATAAGAAGGGATTGGTTAAAATGCGTATAGGCGTTGATTTAGATGGTGTATTAAATGATATAGCAGAATGGCACTTTGCTTGTGGTTCTAAGTTTTGCCTTGAGCAAAGAATTAACCGAGGTTTTAATCCTAAAGGCTATTATATGGAAGAACAATTCTTTTTGACAAGTGAAGAAAATAATGAATTTTGGCGACAATATATTTTCGATCTTTTAATAGCAATACCACCAAGACAATATGCTAGTGAAGTAATTCATAAACTAAGAAAATCCGGTCATAAAATAGTCATTCTATCCGCAAGAGATAATCAATATTTAAATAATCAGTATAGTGGAATGATGTCTTACTATGTAAAAGCCTGGTTAGATAAATATAATATAGAGTATGATGAGTTAATAATTAATAGTAAAAATAAAAGAAACAAAAGCCTAGATATTGGCCTTGATTTAATGATAGAAGATAAAGCTAGTAATGTTAACGATATCTCAAAAATGATCCCCGTAATGGTTTTTGATGCACCATATAATCAAAATTGTTCAGGTAAAAATGTTATCAGAGTATATTCTTGGTATCAAATATATCAAGAAATTATAACTAAATTTGCTGCTTTAGAAATAATTTGATAAGAAGGTGAAAAATGCGTAAACTAAATAATAAGGGTTTTGGTATGACAACTATGATAATCTTTATAATTATATTTATCATTATCCTATTAGCCATAATGTTTGTAGCTGATTCTAATGGAATAGGAAAAGATTCTCAAAATCCGGTTTTAGAAAAGAAAGATCATATCTTTGTTTCGCCAAATGAAGAAAAAGAGGAGGAAGAATAAATGAAAAAAGTTGCAATTAATGGGTTTGGAAGAATAGGAAGATTAGCATTTAGATTGTTAGATAATGATCCTGAAATGGAAGTAGTAGCTATTAATGATTTAACAGATGCTGAACAACTAGCTTACTTACTTAAATATGATACATCTCATAGAAGATATAGAGAAAATGAAATATCTTTTGAAGGAGATAATATCATTGTAGGAGATAAAAAAATTAAAGTATATGCTGAAACAGACCCTAATCTATTACCATGGAAAGATTTAGATATTGATATTGTTTTAGAATGTACAGGTAAATTTACAAGTGCTGATAAAGCCATGGCTCATATAAATGCTGGTGCTAAAAAAGTAATCATCTCTGCACCTGCTAAAGGAGATGTTAAAACTATCGTCTATAATGTTAACCATGACATATTAGATGGAAGTGAGTTGATAATATCAGCAGCTAGTTGTACTACTAACTGTCTAGCACCAGTACTTAAAGTATTAGATGATAACTTTGGTATTAAACAAGGCTATATGACTACAGTTCATGCTTATACAAATGACCAAGCAACCCTAGATGTCGCTCATAAAAAAGGTATCTATGCTCGTCGTGGTAGAGCTAGTGCTGCTAATATTGTTCCAGCATCAACAGGAGCAGCTTCAGCTATTGGAAAAGTACTACCTAACCTTGAAGGAAAAATGGAAGGAACAGCCATGAGAGTTCCTGTTACTACAGGTTCAGTTGTTGATTTAGTATTAAAATTAAATAGAAATACAACTGTAGAAGAAATTAATGAAACCCTTAAAAATAATACTAATGAAACTCTAGGCTATACAACTGATCCAATCGTATCAAGTGATACTATAGGTATGCACTATGGAAGCTTAGTTGATAGCTTGCTAACTTCAATTAGCGAAGTAGATGGAGAACAATTAGTTAAAGTAGTAGCTTGGTATGATAATGAAATGAGTTATACAGCCCAATATATAAGAGTAGCGAAATATATTGCCAATCTATAAGAGCTTATGCTCTTTTTTCTTTTACCTTACAAAAATGTTAGAGAAGACTATATTGAAAAAATATAAGAAAAATACTACAATAATATTAGGAGGATTATATATGAAGAAAACTGTTAAAGATTTAAATATTGATAATAAAAAAGTAATCATTAGATGTGATTTTAATGTTCCAATAAAAGATGGTAAGATTACTGATGATACTAGAATAGTAAAAAGTCTACCTACTATTAAATACTGTTTAGAACATAATGCTAAAATAATATTAATGTCACACTTAGGACGTGTAAAAACAGAAGAAGATAAAATTAAAAATAATCTTAGTATTGTTGCTATAAGACTTAGTGAGTTACTAGATAAAAATGTAACATTTGTAAATGTCACAAGAGGAGAAGAATTAGAACAAGCTATTTCTAATATGAAAAATGGAGATATTATTCTAATGCAAAATACTCGTTATGAAGATTTAGATGGTAAAAAAGAAAGTTCTTGTGATATGGAACTATCTAAATATTGGGCAAGCTTAGGAGAAATATTTATTAATGATGCTTTTGGTACTCTCCATCGTGCTCATGCTTCAAATGTTGGTATAAGTACATATTTACCTAGTTGTGTAGGATTACTTGTTGAAAAAGAATTAAATGCTTTATCTTACCTTTTTAATCCTGATAAACCATTTATGATAATATTAGGAGGGGCTAAAGTTAGTGATAAAATAGGTCTTATCGAAAACTTATTACCTAAATGTGATAAAATTTTAATTGGAGGAGGAATGGCTTTTACATTCTTAAAAGCTGAAGGATATAATATAGGTAGTTCTCTATTAGATGAAGATTCTCTTGAATTTTGTAAAAAAATACTAAAAGAAAATGAAGATAAAATAGTATTACCAGTAGATGTAGTATGTAATGATGAATATACTGATACCAAAGGAACCATTAAAGATATAACTGAATTAACTGATCATGAAATGGGATTAGATATTGGCCCTAATACTGTTAAAATTTTTGAGAATAATTTAAATAATGCTAAAACTATTATGTGGAATGGACCACTTGGTGTTTATGAATTTAAAAACTATGTTAAAGGAACAAATGAGGTTTTAACATATTTAACAAAAATAGATGCTAAAACTGTACTTGGTGGAGGAGATATTGTTGCTGCTGCCTCATCTTGTAATGTAACAGATAAACTATATCATATTTCAACAGGTGGCGGTGCAACCCTAGAATATTTAGAAGGAAAAGAATTGCCTGGACTAAAAAATATTCCTGAAAAATAAATTAAAGGAGGAAAAATTATGCGTATAGGTCTATTTACAGATGCTTATGTACCTTCTGTTAATGGTGTAGTAACAAGTGTTGAAACACTAAAAAAAGCCCTTGAACAGAAAGGTCATACTGTTTACATAGTTACTGTTGGCCAAGATAGTAAGACCTATGATTATGATGAGGAAGAAAGAATACTAAGAATACCAGGTATTCCCTTAGGTATATATGACTATAGAATGTCTAGTATTTATCCAATAAAAGTAATAAATAAAATTAAATCTTGGAACTTAGAAATAATTCATTCACATACAGAACTTAGTATGGGAATATTTGCAAGACTATTCGCTAAACAATATAATATTCCCTTAGTACATACCTATCACACTATGTATAAAGACTATACTTGGTATGTTTCAAGAAATATAAAATATTTTGATTTAGGATGTAAAAAAGCGGTAGAATATATAAGTAAATTTTATTGTGATAATACTGCTGATGCTTTCATTGTTCCTACAGTTAAAACCTATCATTTATTTAGAGATGAATATCATTACGATAAAGATATTTATATAGTACCAACAGGATTAGATGCCTCTAGGTTTTATAAAGAAAACAGTGATAAATTAAAAGTAACGCGTCTAAGACACTATTTAGGTTATAAAAAGAAAGATTTTGTATTGTTATTTGTAGGACGTCTTGCTCAAGAGAAAAATGTTCCTTTTCTTATTGATGTCATAGAAAAGTGTAGTGATAAAAATATTAAATTATTAATAGTAGGATATGGCCCTGATGAAGAAAAATATCGGTCTGAAGTAAAGAAAAGAAATCTTCAAGATAGAATAACTTTTACAGGAAAAGTATCTTGGAAAGATATGCCAAATTATTATCATGTTGCCAATGCCTTTATAACAGCATCTACTACAGAAACACAAGGACTAACAGTAATAGAAGCCTTAGCAGCATCAATTCCAGTAATATGTATTGATGATGATGCTTTCAAAAGTGTAATTATTGATAACTTTAATGGTCGTATTTTTACAACTGAAGAAGAATGTATAAAAATAGTAAATGAATTATCAACCAATAAAATGGAATTAGAAAATTTAGCTGATAAAACAGTATCTTCTATTAAAAAATATTCACTTCCTAGTTTTGCTGATTCTGTCTTAGAAGTTTATAAAGTAGCGATTACTAAACATAATAAAAAACAACCACTATCAACAAAAATAGTAAATAAAATAAAAAGTATATGGAAAGAGGGAGAAAATGATAATAGCACTAAATCATAAGAGTAATTTTACAAAAGATGAGATATTAAATTACTTAGAAGATTATAAGAAATTAAATACCTATAATCACGAAATGATCTTAATACCTAGTGTCTGTTATTTACCATTAATACCAGATAATATAACCTATGGCACAGAAGATGTAAGTAGTATGGATATGGGAGCATACACAGGAGAAGTTACAGCTAAAGCAATTAAATCTTTAGAAGCAAAATATACTTTAATTAATCATAGTGAAAGAACTACTAAGATGAATGAAAATCTTGATGTGAGTAAAAAGAAATTAGAGCAAGCTTTTTCTAATGACTTAATACCAATTATCTGTATAGGGGATACTAAAAAAGAACATGAAAGTGGAAAATATGTTGATAAAATAAAAAAAGATATGGACTATCTATTAAGTGATATAGATAAATCTAAAGACTTTATCATTGCCTATGAGCCAATATTTGCTATCGGAACAGGTCTTGTTCCTACAAATCTAGATATTGAAAAAGTAACTACCATGTTAAAAGATGAATATCAAAAGAAAGTCTTATATGGTGGTAGTGCTAATGAAAATAACATTGATGAATTAAAGAGGGTAAAAAATATAGATGGCTTTCTATTAGGAGGAATATCTTTAAAACTTCCTTCTTTACAAGAGTTTCTTGATAAGTTACAATAATAAGTTAAGGAAGTGAGTATTATGCCAAATAAAGAAGAAACAGTAAAAATTAGAGAAAAAGCGATAGAAGATGTAATTAAAGAAATAGAAAAGGTTGAAGAATTTCTAAAAAAGGGAGCTACTGAATTATATGTAGAAGTAATTACACCTGACATAGAAAATAGTGCTAACAATTATTTGTTTGCAGATTTAGGAATAACAATTGACTATGCAAATGATATTTCCGATTCTGAATTATATGAAAATCTTTTTAATCAATTAGGATCCCTAAACTTAAACAGAATAAAGATAAATAATTCTATGCAATTTTTAAGAAATATTAATGATCCTATTTTATACTTCTTGAAAGAAGAAGATGAATATATTTTCTATCGTAAATCTTATTTACAAGAAATTGTAGAAAAGGATGGATATAAGTTTGAAGACTTAGGAGAAGATAAAATGTTTACTATTTCTGCAACACTACCAACTTTAGAAAGAGATGAATATGGCAAAGTTTTAATTAAAAAGAATTAAAACTTTTTCTTTTTCGACAAAATCTCTCTTTTTTTACTCTTTAACTATTTATCTTTCTGTTATATAATTAAGATGCGTGGTAGTATATGGAAGGAGAGAAAATGAAAAAGACCAACGTATTAATGATTGATGATAATATTGAATTAGTTAAAATGGTAAAGGAATATTTTAAAGATAACGAGGAAATATCAATTACTCTTACAGCAAATAATGGTATAGAAGGGTTAAATTTAATAGAAAATAATGAAAATGATTATGATGTTATTTTGTTAGATTTAATAATGCCGAAAAAAGACGGTATAAGTGTTTTAAAAGATATGAAAGAAAAGAAACTCGATAAAAAAGTAATAGTATTAACATCTTTTAATACAGGAGAAGTTATAAGAGAAGCAAGTGAATTAGGAGTTAGTTATTTCATTTTAAAACCGTTTGAATTAACAGAACTTGAAAAAAGAATATTAGAATGTAGTAGTAAGAATAATTATGATAAGAAAACCATTGATATGAAATATAATAATTTACAAGTATCAATAACAAAGATATTACATGAATTAGGTGTTCCCTCTCATATTAAAGGTTATCAATATATAAGAGAAGGTATAACAGTTTTATATGAACATCCCGAAGTAATAGGTGGAATTACTAAAGAATTATATCCTGATATAGCTGAAAAATTTGATACAACTGTCTCTCGTGTAGAACGTGCTATAAGACATGCTATTGAAGTTAGTTGGAATAGAGGTAATTGGCAGTTAATGGAAGATATCTTTGGACATAGTGTTGATATTGATAAAGCTAAACCAACTAATTCAGAATTTATTGTCACAGTCGCCGATAAACTTCGTCTTGAATTTCATCAAGATGCAATTAGGCAGTAAAAACTATTAAGACAAGCAGTAGTAGTCTTTTTATTTTGCTTTCATTTAAAAATAATTAATGGTATAATTAATACAACAAATAAGTAGGTGATGTTATGAAAATTAATAGTAAAAAGATGAAGTATTTATCAAAAATTACCAACTCAATATATGAAGATTTAAAAATAGAATTTTTATATCACTCTAATCATTTAGAGGGAAGTACTTTTTCTAAAGATGAATTAGAAAAACTTTTAACTGAAAAGAAAGTTGAAGGTAGCCACTCCCTAGATGATATAATTGAAACAAAGAACTCTTTAGAAGTTTTTGATCAAGTAATTAATGATAGTGGAGAAAAATTAGATAAGTTTATGTTATTTAATTGGCATAAACTACTAAAAAAAGGAACAATTGATGATGAGATACACAATATTGGTATGTGGAAAAAATATGAAAACAAATTAAGAGGTGTAGATTTAAAATTAGCATTACCAGCTGAAGTTGATAACTTAATGTTTAATTTGTTATCTGATTATAACGAACTAGAAACAGTTACTCTAAATGACATAGCAGATTTCCATTATAAATTTGAAAAAATTCATCCCTTCCAAGATGGCAATGGCAGAATAGGTAGATTTATTATTCTAAAACAGTGTTTAGAATGGAATATTGACTTAATCGCTATAGATGATAAGTATGATGATGAATATAGAAATGCTTTATATAAAGCCCAAAAAACAGATGATAGTGATGACTTGGTAACAGTATTTAAAAAGTGTCAAAAAAGATTAGATGAGAAATTAGAAAAATATAAAAATCTTTTAGAACAAGTAGATATTGATATGCAAAATTAGTTTTAAAGACGTAAGATGTAAGCTATAGATTAACCAAAATTTTATGGCTTTTTCTTTTTTTAAATATTGACTAAATAAAAGAATAAATATATACTTATATTAGAAGATGTGGGAGGTGACTACACTAAATGGAACGAAAAATTAATAAATTCTTATTGAAATGGAAAACAGATTTAATAAGAAAGCCATTATTGATCATTGGAACAAGACAAGTAGGTAAGACTTATACAGCATTAGACTTTGGTAAACAAAACTATCAATATGTCGCTTACTTTAATACTGACCATAATACTATTTTAAAAGACTTGTTTAAAAAAGAAAGGTCTATTACAAGACTAGCAGAAGCTCTAAGTATAATATCAGAAGTTCCTATCGTTAAAAATGATACCTTATTAATCTTTGATAATGTTACAGATGAAGAAATAATTAAAGGTATAAAACTATTTGGTTATGATAAAAATGATTATCATGTAATTGCCATAACATCAAGTAGAGATTCGCTATTAAAATTTAGAGGTGAAGAATTTCAGTATAAAATAATGACTGAGATGGATTATGAAGAATTTTTATGGGCTATAGGAGAAAAAGAAGTAGCCGAGAAAATAAGATATGCTTATGATAATCATAGAAGTTGTAGTGTTCATACTAAAGCCTTAGATTATTTTTATGATTATTTAATAACAGGAGGACTTCCAGAAGTAGTAGAAGCTTTTGCAACTAAAAAACATTATGGATACCTAGATAGTATTAAAGAAAGAGTTTTTGATATTAATAAAAGTGAACTTCTTAATAGTAAAAACCTAATAGATATAGAACGTGGTATTGAAGTAATGGAAAGTATTCCTAAACAATTAGAAAAAGAAAATAAAAAATTTCAATATGGTGTTTTAGGATATGGTAGACGTGCTAAAGAATATGAAAATTCTATCAATTATTTAGTAACTAATCAACTAGTCTATCGTTCATATAAAATAAGAGTAGCAAAGTCTCCTCTATCTAGTTGTCGTGAACTTGATAGTTTTAAATTATATCTACCAGATGATGGTCTTTTAAGTATGAGATATAACTTAACTAAAGATAGACTAAGAATAGATGATAATATTAAACAAGCTTTATATGAAAATCATATTGCACATACTTTAGTAGAATCAGGTTATTCGCTATATTATTATCAATCAGAAGGAAAAGCTGAAGTAAATTTCGTTATTCAAAATAGAATGGGTAAAATTATTCCTATAGAACTTGCTACTAAACAGGGTTCTAAAGTAAAAAGTCTATCAGTATTTATGAAAAAATATATTGTAACTGATACCTATCGTATTACTGAAAATAATTTTTCAATTAAGAAAAATGTTAGATATTTACCAATTTATGCTATATTTTGTTTAAATGAACAGTTATACTAAAAAATAGAAAGAAGGAATATAATGATTAAATTAGTTTTAGTAAGACATGGACAAAGTATTTGGAATTTAGAAAATAAATTTACAGGATGGACAGATGTTGCCTTATCAGAAAATGGAATCAAGGAAGCGAAAGATGCAGGTATTGCTTTAAAAGAAAAAGGTTATACTTTCGATTTAGCTTTTACATCAGTTTTAAAAAGAGCGGAAGATACACTTAGTTATATTCTAAAAGAAATGAATTTAGAAGATATTGAAATTCGCCATAGTTGGAAACTAAATGAAAGACATTATGGTGCCTTACAAGGATTAAATAAAGCTGAAACAAGCGAAAAGTTTGGAGCTGAACAAGTTAAATTATGGAGAAGAAGTGCTACGGTTAGACCACCAGCCTTAGAAAAAACAGATCCTAGATACCCAGGAAATGATCCAAAATATAAAGATTTATCTAAAGATGAATTACCTACTACAGAAAACTTGATGGATACAGTTAAACGAGTAATAGAATATTGGAATTCTGATATTAAAAAAGAACTATTAAATGATCGTAAAGTTATTATAGTAGCTCATGGTAATAGTTTAAGAGGTCTTATAAAATATTTAGATGATATGTCTGATGAAGAAGTAGTAGGACTTGAAATAGAAACAGGTAATCCTATTTGCTATGAACTTGATGATAATTTAAAACCTCTTAGGCATTACTATGTAAAATAACTTTATCCACAGATACTTGTGGATAAAGTATCTTAAATCAATTATTTGTTATAGAAGGAGTTAATAATGAAGGACGAAGAACTAAAAAAATATGAAGATAAATTGTTAGAATTAAAAATAAGCAGAGGGAAATTAATAAGACAAAGAAAAAAACTACTTGAAGATAAAAATGTAAAAAAATATCTTGGCATAGAAAAAGAACTTAATTCATCTACTAAAGAAGCTATGGCCTTACAAGGTATAATATTAGTAGAACAACAAGAAAGGTGTTCTCATCCAGCTTGGTATTTTGAAAATGGTTTTACTGATAGGTATGAAGGTAGAACCTATTGGACTTGTAAATGTGTAGCTTGTGGAAAAAGATTAGAGGAAGTTCGTAGTAGAGATTATCCCCATGATAGAGTTATATGGGATGAATGTATTATGGGAGATCCTATTGAAAGTAAACTGTCTTATAAAGAAGTAGCAGATAAATGGATTAAATTTAGGGAAGATTTTAAAGAAGAAGATAAATCCATAGAAGAAAAAGGGAAAGTATTTACTAAAATGATTAATCCTAATAAAAAAATTAGCCAGTAATTGGTTATTTTTTTCTCTTTTAAATAGAACTAATGTATTATATAATAAAGAAAAGGAGGGATATTATGCAGCGAATCATTTTCCATATAGATGTTAATAATGCCTTTTTATCTTGGACAGCTGTTTATTTACTAAATCATGGTTTTAAACAAGATATTAGAAAGATTCCCTCTGTTATTGGTGGAGATGAAAAAGCAAGACGTGGTATAGTCCTTGCTAAAAGTCCTATTGCTAAAAAATATGGTATTGTAACAGCTGAAACATTATATAGTGCTAGAAGTAAATGTAAAACTTTACAAATATTTCCTCCTAATTATACTTTTTATAAAGAACAATCAAAAAAATTATATAATTATCTGGCAAATTATACTCCTGTAATAGAACAATATTCAATCGATGAATGCTTTCTTGATTTAACTGGGACGACACTTCTTTACGGTAATGATTATGTAAAGTTAGCTCATAAAATAAAAGATGAGATTAAAGAAAAATTTGGCTTTACAGTAAATGTTGGAATAGGTGAAAACAAACTTTGTGCTAAAATGGCTAGCGATTTTGAAAAGCCCGATAAAGTACATACACTATATTTAAATGAAGTAAAAACTAAAATGTGGCCCTTAAAAGTAAATGATTTATTCATGTTAGGAAAAAGCTCAGCTAAAAAATTAAATAACTTAGGAATATATACTATTAAAGATTTAGCTTTAGCTGATATAAATATGTTAAGAAGGCATTTTAAAAGTGCTGGGGATTACTTTAAAAAAGCCGCTTTAGGAATAGATGATAGTAAAGTAGAACCAAAAAATGCTAAAAATAAATGTATAAGTATATCAAGAACACTTCCATTTGACATTAGTAAAAAAGAAGACTTATTAAAAATATTATTTTCTGAAACAGAAGAAGTTTCCTTTACATTAAGAGAACAAAAATTATATACTAAAACTATTGCAATTACATATAGAAATAATTTATTTAAAAATTATTCCCATCAATTAACTTTAGATAATCCAACTAATGTAACAGAAGAAATTTATAAAGGAGTTAAAACTATTTTTGAAGCTAGTTGGAAGGAAGATTCTATTAGAAATATAGGAATAAGATTAAGTGATTTAAAAGAAAAAGCGATTAGTCAGATATCTTTGTTTGAAGAATCAAATATTAAAGCCTGTGATAAAGTAGAAGAAGTAATGGATAGTATTATAAAAAAATATGGAAAAGGTAGCGTCATAAGAGCTAGTAAAAAAGAAGAAGACTATAATATAGAAAAAAGATAATAAAAAAACAAAATAACTTTTGCTTTTTAATGTAAAGATCCAAGTGATTTAACTTTATGCTGAGAATTTTCAGCAATTAAAGATCTATTAATATCTAAGTTCATAATAGCATCACATATTTTATAATAGTAAAACCTAATTAAAGAATCATAATTATGTTCAGACATAGCTAGTATTAAATTATTCTTATATTCATTTCTCTCATTAACTTCAATATAAACAGGAGGTAAGTCTATTTTTTTAAATAATAAATTTTGTAATGCTCTAAAAGTTCTTTTATTACCATCAGCAAAAGGCTGCAAATAAATTAAATCAGCTGTTAAAGTTACAGCATTATTAATATAACCAAAAATATCGCCACTTTCTAAGGGAGTAAAAATATCATTAGATGTTGCAATATACTGATTAAAACGTTCTTTTGCTACTTTGGCTGTAGGTATATCAACAGGTAAGTCATATAAAATTGCATCACAATCTCTTAAAGTTCCTCCAAAATGCGGATTAGGACATTTAGAATATAATTTTTGATGTAAAAGTAGTGAAGTAGTAAAAATATTAAAGTAATCCTTATCAAAATTAAATGTTTGAATATAATCATAGATAGTTCCTAAGCCCTCTATTTCTTCTTTAGATACATTTGGTTCAACTCTTGCTTCATTAAAGACATATTGTTTTTTATACTCATCAATAACAAAAGAAAATTCTGGTTTAATTACAAAATCATAATAAGTAGTAATAATATTCTCAGGAATAAAATCATCAGATGAATATAACCTGCTTTGTTTCTTTCTATTCATATAGCCATTCATCATAGAAGTTATAAAAATTCTAGCTTCATCATTATTCATAAAAAGCCTCATTCCTTTCTCTACGTTCAAGGCACACATAGGAATTA
>CAMMBL010000017.1 GCA_946494015.1 uncultured Mycoplasmatota bacterium
AAGGGACTAGATTATGGTTAAATGACCCCCCCCCAGGTAACTATTTGTAAACGGGTGCTAGTATAATTTTGGTACACCTTTTCTGGAGGGTATACCATCATGTTTACTTTCTTCATATCCACTACTTCCTTCCTATTTTTTCTTTATCTTTATATTATCACAGTAAACTTATTGTTGTCTATCTTTTTGTTCGTTCCTCTTTCTATTTCATTGTCAAGGACGAACAAAGTGAGGTTTATCTTTCCTTGACAATGATCCTTAGTTTTACAATTTTTATACATTAAAAAATCCCTTTTTGATGTTACCAACAATTAAAAAACCTATAATTTTATAGGTTAGTTATTTATTGATTAAAAGTTTTTATCTCTTAAAAATGGTGGAAAATCATAATCATTATCTTCTAATAATTCTCCTTCATCATCGTCATCATCTTCTTGCTGAGGTATTGTAGCAACATAAGATATTTCTTCTCTTGTTCTTCTATTATTTTGAACATTTGAAAATACAGGTTGTTTAGTTTCACCTTGATTTTTTCTATCAAAACCAGTTGCAATTACTGTAACTATTACTTCATCAGATAAGTTTTCATTGATAACAGATCCAAAAATTGTGTTAATATCAGTTCCAGAAGCTGCTCTTACAACTTCTGCTGCTTGTTCAGCTTCAAATAATGTTAAATTAACTCCTCCTGTTATATTAATAATAGCATCAGTAGCCCCATTAATACTAGTTTCAAGCAATGGACTAGATACTGCTTGTTTTGCGGCTTCAATTGCTCTATTTTCACCAACACCTATACCAATACCAATAATAGCACGTCCTGAATCTTTCATAACTGATTGTACATCAGCAAAGTCAAGATTAACAAGTCCAACAACTGCAATTAAATCAGAAATAGATTGTACACCACGTCTTAAAACATTATCAACTTCTTTAAACGCTTCAAGCATTGGTGTTGTTTTATCAATTATTTCTCTTAATCTATCATTTGGTATAACTATTAATGTATCTACATGTTTTTCAAGTTCATTTAAACCTTTTAAAGCATTATCCATTCTTTTTCTACCTTCAAAGGTAAAAGGCTTAGTAACAATAGCAACAGTTAATGCTCCTAAAGCTTGTGCTATTTCAGCTACAACAGGAGCTGCTCCTGTACCTGTACCTCCACCCATTCCACATGTAATAAATACCATGTCAGCTCCAGATAGAGCATCTTCTATTTCTTTTTTTGATTCTAAAGCGGCTTCTCTACCAATATCAGGTCTACTACCAGCCCCTAAACCATCAGTTAAATTTGCCCCTAACTGTATTTTTACATCAGCTTTGGAATTATTTAATACTTGCAAATCTGTGTTAGCAACAATAAATTCTACTCCTTTAACTCCTGATTCTACCATTCTATTAACAGCATTACCGCCGCCACCGCCACAGCCAATTACTTTTATTTTAGCTAATTGATCCAATTCTAGTCCGTTTCCCATGTTTGCTTCCTCCTTAATTAGTTATCAAAAAAGTGACCAAAAAATTTATTTATCATATTCTCATTAATTAAATTTTTCTTTTTAGGTGATATAAAGTTATCTATATCATCATTATTAAACATATTTATACTTTGTTCTTGTAAAGAGCATTTTTTATCAAAATATTTACAACTTCCAAAAGCACTTGTAAATTTATTATGTCTAGCTCCTAATATTTGCATATTAAAACAATTAGCATTCCTTCCCAAAACTTCTTCAACTATATAATTAAATCCTGCTAATTCACTAATACCACCTACTACAATTATATAACTTATTTCTCTTTTTGTTAAGCGATTTATCTCATTTTTTGTAAGTTTTAAAATTTCTTTTATTCTTGATTCAATTACTTCTGATATTTGTACTTGATTTATTGTAATCTTTTTATTTTCCGTATTCTCAACACTTATTACATCATTACTATCAGCATATCGAGATGAAGTTAAGGCAAATTTTTCTTTTAAATCTTTTGATTTTTTTAAGGATAATTTATAGATAAAAGATATATCTTTATCTACACTGCTACTACCTACAGGTATATAAGAATTTTTTATCATAATTCCTTTATTAAAAACACCTACACTAGTAATATCAGATCCAATATTAATAATAGCCCCCATTTTTCTATCTAATTCTTTACTAGATACAGTATAATAATCAGCTTGAGTATTATATATAATATCAACAATATTTATACCTATACTTCTAACTATGTTAATAAAAGGATATATTTCTTCTTTAGGTGAAGTAGCTACTACAGCTTTTAAATATAATTTTTTTCCTTGTTTATTTAGGGGATCTATAACACTTGCCGTATCATCAACTGTAAATGATATTGGTAAACAACTTACTAATTCTCTAGTATCATCATAAGCATTTAAAACAGTATCTTTAATAACAGATATTACTGTATTTCCTGTTACTACTTCATTTTTTATATTAACTAAACCATTTTCTATAGTCATATTAGCTCTATTAGCTGGAACTGTTAAAATCACTTCTTTAATCTTCATACCTATTTTTTCTTCTGTCGCTTTAATAGCTTGTAAAATAGATGTTTTTAATTTTTTTTCATCATATATAGTATTTTTCTTTAAACCTAAAGTTTTCTTGGCGGTAGTTGCTAAAACATGATATTTATTTTTCCAAGCATTAACTACAACTACTTTAATTTCTCCATTTCCAACATCAAGACCTGTATAGATATGACTCATAACTCCACCTTCTATCCATTCTATAGATTATATTATACACTAAGTCATTAAATTTTAACAAGCACTATTTATTCAATATTTTCTTTAGCTTCTCTTGCCGCTTGCCAGCACGATGTAATATTAAATCCATCACCATTATCAGGTAACCAATTCATTACCATATTGGTTATTGTAGGTAAAAAAAAGATAATGATAGCGGCTAAAGATTTAATAATAATTTTTTTTAGAAAATCTTTCTGATCAGGATTAGTAACCATATTGAAGAAAGAAATAACTAAACTAACAATTAATATTATTGGCACTGCTATACAAATTATATTAAAAGCTAATTGTAAAAGTGATAAGATATTAGCTAAAGCATAATCATTACATGCATCAGCTGTTGCTAAAATAAAGCTCATTTAAAACACCTCTCATTTTTTTTCACTGACAGCTATTCCATCTCCAATATCATATATAGTTGTTGTATATTTATCATTATTTTTAAGAAAAACAATATAATCATTAATTTTTCTAACTATTCCTCTAAGACTTCGACTGGATATTTCTTTTATATTTTTATGTACTAATCCATGAAAATACATATTATCTGTAATTATATATCCATTATCTAATAAGTTTCTTTCAAACAATTCAAAAAATCTAATATTTTGGGCTTTGGCTGCATCTATAAATACTAAATCAAACTTTTCATCAATTTTAACATTAAGAGCATCATTAAAAATTAAGGTAATTCTTTTTTCTAAATTGAATTTTTTTATGTTTTTAACAGCTTCTAAATATCTTTGTTCATCTCGTTCAATTGTTGTAATTTTTAAATTAGGACTACATAAAGCCATCATGATTGCTGAATATCCAATCGCTGTACCTATTTCTAATACATTTTTTATTTGATGTTTTATTATAAAGGTTGTCAAAAAGTCAATTCCTTCATTTTGCATTATAGGAATTTTATTAGCATTAGCATATTTTCTTATTTCGTTTATTTGATAAAAATTATTTTCTACCATATCCAATCTCCATTTTCTTTTAATTCTTTAACTTTTGCCTCATGTTCAGTTGCACTTTTAGTAAAATAAACATTTCTATTTTTATCAGCAACAAAATATAAATAATCGCTAGTAGATGGATTTAAAGCGGCTTCAATACTTGATATTGAAGGATTACAAATTGGTCCTACTGGAAGTTTTCCAGCCATTTCACTACTTCTTGTATTATATGGATTATAAGTATTAAACATTTCTGATGTTAAATCTCCATCCATTTTTTCATTAAAAGCATAATAAGTTGTAACATCGCTTCCAAGATTCATTCCTTTGTTAAGACGATTATAAAAAACACTTATTATCATTTTACGATCTTCATCTTTTACCCCTTCTAATTCAGCCATACTAGCTAAGGTTATAATACTATGAATATTTGTTTGTTCTAAGGCTGTTTTATATGGTTGTAGTTTTTTTTCTTCTTCATCAAGAAGGGTTGTTATAATTTTTTGACTTGTTAAATTAGTTTTAGAAAACTCATAAGTATCAGGTGAAAGATAGCCTTCTAAAGGATAATAAATATTAGCATTTAAAATATCTGTACTTAAAAACCAATATTTACTAATTAATTCATTTAAAAAATCTTTATCATTTGCAACATTTATAAATTCATCTTTAGAAATTGAGGTATTTTTTTCAATATTTGTTGCATAATCACTAATTGTTTCACCTTCTTTAAAAGTTAATTTAATAACATCGGCACTATCTTTATTACCTTTTTCTAATATTTTTACTATTTCTTCTAAGTTCATATTTTTCTTTAATAGATAAGTTGAAGCTTTTAAACTACTTACATTATTAAGTTTTAAATAAACTTTAAAGAACAGTTCGTCTTTAATTAAATTTTTATCATGTAGTGTTTTAGCAATATTATTAGTAGACATACCTTCTGGTATTACAACTTCAATATCAGCATTACTTTTTTTATCCACAGGGCTTAAATTATATTGATAATATATAAATAGTAATATTAGTAATAAACCTAAAAATCCAATAATTAGGGCTAAAATACGTGTTTTCTTCATACTGCCAACTCCCTTTTATCCTTATTCTGTTTCGCTTGTTTGTCTTTCTACTTCCTCTTGGATAGTTTTAAGAATTTCTTCAATTATTTTCCATTCTTTATCAGTTTCAATTGGATCTAATTTAGTAATTTCTTCTCCAGGGTAATAAACACTGGCATAAACTTGTACATTACCACTTTCATCTACACTATTGTCAGTATAAACAATATAACTTTTTTTAGTTTCTTCATTATCAAAAGTAAATAAAATATCATATATTGTTTCATTACCATATTCATCTTTTAATTTAAATTGATTTTTTTCATCCATATTACTTTCTCCTTTTATCTAAAAATGATTGTAATATAATTGTAGCTGCTACTTTATCTATAACTTTTTTACGTTTTTTACGGCTTATATTTCCTTCTAGTAAAAATGATTCCGCACTTTTAGTCGTTAAGCGTTCATCTTCTAAATATATAGGTAATTTCAACTCTTTTTCTAAGTATTCTTTAAATTTTAGAGTTTCATTAGCTCTAGTACCTAAAGTATTATTCATATTTTTAGGCAAGCCTAAGACAAGTGCTTCTATTTTTAAAGTGTTTATTATAGATTTTAATTGTTCTATACATGATTTAGGATCATTATCATGATGTAAAACTTGATAAGATGTTGCTATTAGTCCAGTTTTATCACTAATAGCAAGACCTATAGTTTTTGTTCCTAAATCAAGGCCTAAATATCTCATTATTTATTTAACATACTTGTAAGCAAAACTTCAACAATTTTACTTCTATCAATTGTTTTTATTTTACTTCTAGCATCTTGATAACTTGAAATATAGCCTAAATCACCACTTATTAAATAGCCTACAATTTGATCTATGGGATTGTAACCTCTTTCTTTTAAAGACTTATAAACTTCTAACAATGTTTTATGAACAGTTGCTTGATCATTGCTAACTAATTTAAATAATCTTGTTTTATCATCCATATTATCACCTCGCTACAATTACTAAAATAAGTTTAGCATTTTTTATAAATAAGTTCAAGTAAAACAGAAAAAAGCCTAGTGATATTTATATACAAAAATAGATGGCTTATTACCATCTATTCTGTAATACTTTCAAATTGTGAGTTATATAATTCAGCATAAAAGCCTTTTTTCTTAAGTAATTCATCATGTGTCCCTTGTTCTACTATATCTCCATCTTTCATTACTAATATAAGGTTGGCATTTTTAATTGTTGAAAGTCTATGGGCAATAACAAAACTTGTTCTTCCTTCCATCAAGTTATCCATAGCTTCTTGTATTAATTGTTCCATTCTAGTATCAACACTACTAGTCGCTTCATCCAAAATTAATATTTTAGGGTCTTTAAGGATAACTCTAGCGATAGTAAGTAATTGTTTTTGGCCAGCTGAAACATTATCGCTTTCTTCATTTAAAACCATATCATAACCTTCTGGCATTGTTCTAATAAAATGATCTACATGAGAAGCGATTGCAGCATCATATACAGCTTCATCACTAGCATTTAAATTACCATAACGAATGTTTTCTTTAATGGTATCACTATAAAGCCAAGTATCTTGTAAAACCATCCCAAAGAGACTTCTTAAATCATCACGTTTCATATCTCTAATGTCAACTCCATCTATCTTAATTGAACCAGAATTAACATCATAGAATCTCATCAGTAGTTTTACAATAGTTGTTTTACCAGCACCTGTTGGTCCAACAATGGCGATTTTTTGACCCTTATGCATCTTAGCATTAAAGTCATTAATAATAATTTTATTTTTATTATAACCAAACTTAACATCTTCAAAAGTAACAGTATTTCCCATCTTATCTAAGTCATAAGTAACTTTCTTAACATCAGGTATTTCTTCTTTTTCTTCTAAGAATTCAAAAACTCTTTCAGCAGATGCTACCATTGATTGAATCATATTACCTATTTGGGCAATTTGAGCAAGAGGGTTCATAAAGTTTCTAATATATTGGGTAAATGATAAGATATCTCCTACCTCTATTTTATTTTTTATAACTAAGTAACCACCAAGAATTGATATTAAAACATAACCAATATTACCAATAAAATTCATAATTGGATGCATCATTCCTGAGAAGAATTGAGCACGCCAAGCTGAATTATATAACTTTTCATTTGTTTTATTAAAATCTTCTATTGTTTTTTCTTCTCCATTAAATAACTTAATAACAGTATGTCCTGAGTATGCTTCTTCAATTGTACCATTTATATTACCTAAATACTTTTGTTGATTCATAAAGTATTTTTGAGAGTGTTTCATAATAAAACTCATCATAAATAAGGCAATAGGTACAATAACTAAGGTTGCCAAAGTCATTAATGGACTTATTGTTAACATCATTACTACTACACCTATTAGGGTTGTAACAGATGTTAATATTTGTGATATTGATTGATCTAGACTTTGTGATAAAGTATCAACATCGTTTGTTACTCGTGATAAAATCTCTCCTGTTGTTTTACTTTCAAAATAGGAAAGAGGTAATTTATGCATTTTATGAGATATTTGCTCTCTTAGATTAAAAGTAACTTTTTGGTTTACACCGCTCATTATAAATGCTTGTAAGTACTGAAAAATTGCACTAATTATATATAATGATAATAATGTTAAAAGAATGGCTCCTACTTTAGAGAAATCTATACCACTAGTAGTACCAGTTACTTTACCAATAAGGCCATTGAATATCTCTGTTGTTGCTTGTCCTGATATTTTAGGGCCAATTATTGAGAAAACAGCACTACATATAGCAAAGATAACAACAAAGATTAAGCTTACTTTATAAGTACCTAAGTATTTAAATAATTTCTTTAAAGTACCTTTAAAATCTTTAGCTTTTGCAGCTCCATTCATTCCTGTTCTTCCATTAGGCATTTTCTAACTCCTCCTTTGATAGTTGAGACTCAGCAATCTCACGATATACTGAACAACTATTAAGTAAATCTTGATGAGTGCCAATACCAACTACTTTACCTTCATCAAGTACTACTATTTGATCTGCTTTTAATATTGTATTGATACGTTGGGCAACAATAAAGATTGTTGAATTTTTAGCATATTCATATAAAGCTTTACGAAGTTCAAAATCAGTCTTAAAGTCTAAAGCTGAAAAACTATCATCAAAAATATATATTTCTGGATTTTTAGCAATCGCACGAGCAATAGATAATCTTTGCTTTTGTCCACCAGATACGTTAGTACCTCCTTGACTAATAGGGCTCTTATAGCCTTCTTTTTTAGCTAGAATAAATTCTTCAGCTTGAGCAATACGTGCTGCTTCGATCATTCTTTCATCTGACATAGTATCATCACTATATTTGATATTAGACTCTATGGTACCTGAAAATAATACTCCTTTTTGAGGAACATAACCAATCTTATCATGTAAATCCTTTTGTAAAACATCTTTTACATTAATACCATCAACTAATATTTCTCCTTTAGTAACATCATATAGTCTTGGTATTAAGTTAATCAAAGTAGATTTACCACTACCAGTAGAACCAATAAAAGCTGTAGTTGTTCCAGGTTTAGCTGTAAATGTTACATCAGTAATAACATCCTCATCACTATCAGGGTATCTAAAACTTACATTTTTAAACTCAACAAGTCCTTTTATTCTCTTACTAAATGTTTTGGGTTTCTCTTTATCTTTAATAGAAAGATCTGTTTCTAATACTTCCATGATACGATTTGCAGATACATTAGCACGTGGTAACATAATAGAAAACATTGAAATCATTAGGAAAGCCATAATTATTTGCATTGAATACTGAATAAAGGCTAACATATCACCAACTTGTAATAAACCAGCATCTATTTTATGGGCACCTATCCAAATAATTAAAACAACAATACCATTCATAATAAACATCATACCAGGCATCATTAAGTTCATTACTCTATTAACAAAAAGGTTTGTTTTCTTTAAATTAGTATTCGCAACGCTAAATCTTTCTTCTTCATATTTTTGATTAGAGAAAGCTCTAATAACAGGAATACCTGTAATAATTTCTCTTGTTACTTGGTTTAATTTATCAATAAGTTTTTGTACTTTCTTAAACTTAGGCATAGATAATGCAAATAAAGTAAATATTAATGTTAAGACACAAACTATTCCTAGCCATATAATATAAGTCATTGATGGAGCGGTTTCAAATACTTTTCTAACTGCTCCAAAAGCAATTATTGGAGCATAAATAAATAGTCTTAATGTCATGATAATCATCATTTGTACTTGTTGAATATCATTAGTACTTCTAGTAATTAATGATGATATACCAATAGTTTTATATTCAGCAGTACCAAAGTTTAAGACTTTTGTAAACTCCTTTTTTCTAACCCGTTTAGAAAGTCCTGAACCAACTCTAGCCCCTAATAAGACTGTAAGAATTGTTGATGCTACACTAATTAGTGATAAGCCTAACATTTTAAGACCCGTAATTATAATATAGTTAGTCTGAATAGCATCTGTATCAAGACCAACAGCACTATATTCTAATTTTATTGCCGCAACAGCACTTTGACTTATAATACTATCTGGCATTTCAGAAAATTGTTCATTGATAGATTTTCTCAAATTATTAAGTTCTTTACTAGGTAACATTTCTATAATATCTATTATAGCCATCTCTTGCATTGTTTCCGGCATATCTTTTTTTATCTCTTTTTGAATATTAACAGCTTCGCTTTCTTTACTAGTCAGCATATAGTCAACTAATATTGCTTTTTCTAAAGCATTATTAAATTTTTCTTCATCTTTAATAACATAAACTGGTTCTTTACTTAAAATATCGTAATCATGTTCATTATCCTTTTTTGTTATTAACTCATAATTAGAGAGAATTTTCTTTTTATCTTTATCACTTACAAATAATAAAATCTCATCTAATTTAGATTTTCTAATTACTTTGGGATTAACTTCTGAAACTCCACCTTGTTGTACTCCTATATTAATAATATTCGAAGTGTATTGAGGTATTGTTAAATCACAGTTTGCTTGTACTATTAAAAGCAAAACAATCAGAATAACAGATAAAATATTATCTTTTAAATATCTAAATATCTTTAGCATACTTCCTCCTTTAAACATCCATATTTTAAAATATTTAGTTGTTCATAATAGTCTTTAAGCTCTTTATTATCAAGATTATCATTTCTTAACAACTTAATTAAAGTGACCATCAAAAGATGCATATTGATAGCAAAAATTACTTCGATATGTTTTTTAGCATTATCATTAAGTAATTCTAAATTAATGTTAGGAATAAGTTCCTTTAGCAATCTCTTATCACGAAAACCGAAAGTTTTCTTAGATTCTTCCATAATAGTGATATTTTCTAAAGATTTTTTAAAAAAGTTAATATTATTATTTTTAAAGGAAATATATGTTCTTTTGACATTGTCTTGAAACATCTTAAATAAATCTCCTTTATTTTTTATTAAATCTTCTTTCATATTATCTATAAGTATTTCACTATATTGTTCTAATAGATAAAAATACAGGTCTTTTTTATCTTCAAAATACATATAGAAACTTCCTCTTGAAATACTAGCTTCTTTTATAATTCTATTAATAGATGCTTCATTAAAATTATAAAGAGAAAATTCTTTGAAACTAGCATCTAGTAATTTCTTCTTTTTTTCATCATTCAATCTTAAGAAGGTATCACTAGGCATTATATCCCTCCTAACAGTCACTATATCATTATATGTGACACCCTGTCATATGTCAACAAAAAAATTAAGATTTTCTCTTAATTTTTAGTTTCATAATTATCTTTTTTACAGATTAGTTTAATGTTATATTTATAGTCATTATCCTTTATTTTTTCAACTTTAACATAACTTTTTTCAAAATCACAATCATTTCCTTTTTGATCTTTAATATTTTCTATATAACCTTCTTTAATTAATTGTTTTAATGTTATATTAGAAGTTTCTCCTATTTCTTTAGGTAATTTACTGCGATAATCTAAAAAATAATCTTGACCAGCTAATTTTAACATATCTTCTTGGGTAGTATAATAATTATTTTTACTTTTATTTATTATTGTTGTAAAAGCTAAAGAAACTATGGTTGTTAATAATCCAAGTATTAATATAGTAGCTAATAATTCAATTAAAGTAAAACCTTTTTTATTCATTTACTATTTCATCTCCTATTTTGATTATACTATAATTTTTTTATAATAAAAATAAATTATTTTTTCTTATATAGGCCATTATAAAAGAGGCTTCTAAAAAGCCCCTTTAATTTTTTAATGGCGTCCCCGAGAGGATTTGAACCTCCACTCTATCGCTTAGGAGGCGATTGCATTATCCTGTTATGCTACGAGGACATATATTCATTTTAACATAAAATTGTTAAAATGAAATTACTTTTTATACTAATTTAGAATTTATAATAACCTCTAAATTTCCACTTATTTGTAAATTACTATCACTCCATATTGTAATAGTATATTTTTTTGTTTCATTTTTGGCAATATTATTTTCTAAAATATAACCATCTAATGATAAACTTTTAATATCACTTTGATATCCTTCATTATCAGTAATTACATAATTTATATAATTATTTTTATCGTTATTATTTAAGTTATTATAAGATATAATAAAATCAATTGATTTTGTGCCGTTATTAGTTATATTTAACTCTTTAGTTATCTTTTTATCTGTTATTTCTAAATAACCAAAACCATTATAATCAATATTTTTATTAAAAGAAATATTATTAGCCATTAATGATTCTTTTATTCTAATTCTATTCTTACATGGTCCAAACCAAAACCAAGTAAGCGTAGAAATTATTACTATTATTAAAATAATATCTGTAATATATTGTCTAGCTAATTTTTTATTCATTATTAATCCCCCTTAAACTTAGGGTATATTTTAACACATTTATTAAATTTAGACAAGACTATCTAATATTTCATTTAATTGTTCTTTTTCTTCTTTACTTGCTTCTTCAGTTTCTAAGTCTTTATCAAACCAATCAGGTAATATTTCTTCCTTACTTGCCTTTTTAACTGTTTTGGTTTTAGTAACATTATTAGCTATTTTTTTCATCTTTTTATATTCTTTTTCTGTTAACTTCATCGCTTCTTCAACAGTTTCTATATTAAGACGTTTCCACTGTCCTGCTATTGTTTCTAAATAATTACGATTAAGTTTTTGATTATTTAACTTTAAAGCATATGATATTAAAACATTAACAACACCGGCGCTTAATTTTTGATCAATCATTAAATCTTCAATTAATTGCAAATCTCTTTTGGTTGGTTTAGCTCCTTTATATTTACTTCTAAGATAATCATAGGGACTAGTATTTTCAAAAGTATAAGCCATTTTTGCCCATTTTGAAGTATCTCCTTCGGGTTTTCTTAAATATTCTGGTTGCTTTTGATAGATTAAAGTTGGAAGGGATCCTACATTTTCAAACTGATAATAATTACGACAATTTTTCCGCAATAAGGTTTTATCAATTAAACCTTTTTCTGTTAGAGAAGTTCTAATTAAACCACTCATTCTTTCTGTATCTATATTATAAACTAAAGAAAGAGAGTTTATTAATCTTTTAGTATCTTCACTAAAACATCTATTACTTATTAATCCTGTAGGAATAGAAGAAATTAATAAATTAAAGTCTATAACATTATTAAGTTCCATTTTAGCTTCTGTTCTTTTTTCAATATCTTCTATTGCTTCAAATGGTTTTAAATTACTACTTTTAAAAACATCTGTAAACTTATGACTTATATCTTCATAATCAGTTAATTTAATTCTTGGAGTTTTAAATAATTCTTGTCTTTTATTATACTCTTTTTTGCCTATATTATTATATAAGACAACATTAAGAATAGGATGATTAAAAAAGTCATTGGCACTTATAGGAGAATATATTAAGTAGACATAATTATTTACATTACCTTTTTTATAATATGTTTTTAAAAGTCCTACAGCTTCTAATTTTTCTCTTGCTACAATAATATCATCAAGACGAAGTTGCATAATAGACATTAAATGATGATGGGTTAAATCATTGCTAATTCTATTTAATTCATCTAAATCATCTATTAAAGTTAGATATAAACTAACAGCGGTATATCCAATTATAGGTTGATAAAGCATGGTTAAAATTTTTCTATCTTCTTCATGAATAACTGTTTTATTAACAACAATATAAGTATCAGCTGGTAAGATAGTAAGATTTTTCATGCTTGTCACTTCCTTTACTTCTAAAAAGATTGTTCATGTTCATTATATCATCAATTATATTATAAACAATTATTTTTTTACATATATTTTATTAAGGTGATTTAATGGATTCTTATATTACTTCTTTAATGACTAATTTAGGATATTTTGGTATGTTTCTTGGTATGGTATTAGAAGCGGTTATAATTATAATCCCTAGTGAATTAATATTAGCAACAGCGGGTATATTAGCTGGTAAAGGAATATTTTCTTTTTCTATGGCCTTACTTATAGGAATATTAGGTAGTGTATTTTGTGCAATTATAATTTATGCTTTTGGATATTTTGGGGGTAGACCTTTTATTAAAACTTATGGTAAATTTTTCTTTATGAAGGAAGAAGATGTTGATAAATGTGATAGATGGTTTAATAAGTATGGTCCAATGGCGGCTTTTATTGGTAGAAACTTTCCTATTATTAGAACTTTAATATCTTTACCTATGGGAGTTAGTAAAGTACCATTTATTAAGTTTATTATTTATACTACTCTAGGTAGTATTCCCTGGACTTTTGCTTTCGTTTATGTTGGCTATGCTTTAGGTAATAACTGGATTATATTAGATAATTTTGTTAAGAAATTAAAGGTGCCTATTTATATTTTATTAGGTATATTATTAATTACTTATCTTTATAAAAAGATAAAAGAAAAGATAAATTCTAAATAAAAAATTAATAAACAATATTATTTAAGTTACATATCTTATAATAGGTGTTGAATATGACTATTAACTGTAAAGATATTGAATTATCTTATTTAAAATATGGTAATGGAAAAGATGTTATTGTTATATTGCCTGGTTGGGGTGAAACTAGAAATACTTTCTTTGAAATAATAAATATTTTAAAAATAGACTATACTGTTTATATAATTGATTATCCTGGATTTGGGGAAACTAAATTTCCAAATTATAATCTTACTATGGATGATTATACTCTTTTAGTTATTGAATTTTTTAATAAATTAAATATTGTTAATCCAAATATTATCGCTCACTCTTTTGGTGGAAGAATTGCAATACTTTTAAGTTCTAAGTATAATATTCCTATTAAAAATTTAGTTTTAATTGATAGCGCTGGTATTAAACCTAAAATGACTTTAAAAAAGAAATTTAGATTAAAGCTTTATAAAACACTTCAGTTTCTTGCTAATTATTTTCCTAAAAGTATTAAATATAAACTAAAAACTTATCTTTTTAATAAGTTTTCATCAAGTGATTATCAAGCATTAGATGAAAATATGCGAGAAACATTTAAAAATATTATTAATTATGATCTTACTAATTATCTTTCTCATATTACTGCTAATACTTTAATCCTTTGGGGAGAAAAAGATGTAGATACTCCTTTAAAAGATGGTAAATTGATGCATAAAAAAATAACAAATAGTGAGCTTATTATTTTTCCTAATTGTACTCATTTTTGTTATTTAGAAAATACTTATGTAATTATAAAAATTATATTATGCTTTCTTGATAATTAGAAGCGGCCACCACCGCCTCCACCACCGAAAGATCCACCGCCGCCAATGGAACCACCACCAAAGCCTCCACCACTTGATGAACTACTAGCGGCAATTGAGGATCTTGATGATGAGACAGCACTATGAACTCCTTGATTAATACTAGAATATAAATTTGTACTTATTAGATAGTGAGTTAAGAATGGATCATAACCAATATAAGGTGTGGTAGTAGTATTATCAAATTCAGTTATTTTAATTTTCATTTCTTTAGATAGTTTATCTGCACATCCCAAAATAGTTGCATAAACTAAGTATTTATCCCATAAAGTTACTTCAGGTAACTCTTTTTCATTAAATCTACTAAAGTCTTCTAAAAATCTTTTATGGGCCATCCACTTGGCATAATCATTAGCACCTTTTTTAGTATAGAATCTTCTTGTCATTATAAAAATAATTAAAGCAATCATAATAATTATGATTATTATTCCTAAAACAGTTAAATCAAAACTAAAACTAATGAATGTTAAAATGCTTCCTAATAAACAAAATATAATTGAAATAACGACAAGACTAGGAGTTTTAGCATAAAATTTTTCATTTTTACCTAAGCGTTTAGCTTCTTTAAGAAAATCATTATATAAATCCATAAATCTATTAGCATTACTTAAATCAGAGCAATGTTTTTTAATAGTAGATAAAACTACTTGTTTTGAATCACCAATTTCATCAACAATTAATTTTAAAGCAATTTTTTCTGTTTCTGTTAAACTATTAGGATCATATTCTTGTAGTATTAGTTTATAATCTTCTTTATTTTTATTTTTAATAGTTTCAACTTTTAAAACTTTTTTATAAATTAAGTTAAGAATTATAGCTGAAAGACTTTTTTCACTAATATTTTTATCTAATAAATATTCTAATACTTCAGGACCATATTCAGCCGGAAAGCTTCTATAATACTCCATATTAAAATTTGTTTTTTTCATCTTTCTTTCTCTTAGATAAACAGCAATGGCTAAAGATAGTGAAGCAATAGTCCAAATAACACTACTAATTATTAATATCATATTATCTCTTTTAATCGCTTCTCTTTTAGCATTAGCTTCATCAGCTAAATTAGTTTCTATTTTAATTATTTCATCTTTAGCAGTTAAATTACTATATTTAGTAGCATTTGGAACTAAATTTTTATTAAAGATCATTCTAACGCTAATAGCATTATAAGCTCCTAAAAAGTTAAATGTCCCTAAAGCTTCTTTATTATTAGTTCTTGTAATATTTCCATTTAAAGGGCCATGTAACCAAACTCTATAATCATTATCAGAATCTGGTAAAATTACTTTTACTTCAAAGTTTCCAATATTTTCTTTATATCCATCTCCTAAAATATTCCAAGCAAATTCAGCAACATCATTGTGAACAACAACTACATCAGTTATATCATACTCTATATAAAAAATTTCATTTAATCTACTAGGATTATATGCTTTTATCGCTATTTTATCATTATAATTTGTACTAGTATATTTAGACGATGATCCATTACTTGCATAGTCTACTAAAGTAAAATAATTAATATCTTTATTAAAATCAGCAAAAGAAAGATCTTTATCATTACTAATAGAACCTACTTTTAAATTTTTAATACTTCTTCCATCATAAAGAGTATTATTACCTTCTAAGTCAGTTATTGTTCCTGTTTTTAAACGATTATTAACATTACGAAAGTTAACTTCTCTTTCTAAGCCATTATATTCTCCATTTAATTTTATTAGTTCTTTAACTTTAATAGATCCATCTTCTTTTATTTCTATTTGACTTAAAAACTTATCTGTTGGTTCTTTAGCAAAACAATTAATTGGTAAAAAAATTATTAAAGCATAAAGTATTATTAAAAATAGATTTTTATATTTTTTTAGTTTCATTATTTCACTCCTTAGAAAAAAAGCTTGCTTATATTAGCAAGTCTTAAAATGATACTTTTGGTGCTTCTTTTTCTTTCTCATTTATTTCAAAGAATTCTTCTTCTTTAAAATGGGCAATACTTGCAACTATATTACTTGGAATAGTTTGAACTTTATTATTATAAGTAAGTACTGTATCATTATAAAATTGACGCATAGTACTTATTTTATCTTCAGTATCTCTTAAATCATTTTGAAGCGAAACAAAGTTTTGATTAGCTTTTAAATCTGGATATGCTTCTGAAAGAGCAAATAAGCGATTTAACATACCTGTTAATTCTCCATTAGCTTTAATTTCTTCTTCTTTAGTTGAAGCACTATTAAAACTATTACGAGCGTTAATAACTTCATCTAAAGTAGATTTTTCATGTTTAGCATAACCTTTAACTGTTTCTACTAAATTAGGAATTAAATCAGCTCTCCTTTTAAGTTGAACATCAATTTGACTCCATTGATCTTTTACTCTATTTCTAAGAGAAATTAAAGAATTATAAGTTACTACATACCAAATAACTAAGATAACAATAATTGCAATTATTATTATTCCAATAATTAATCCTGTTGACATTTTATCCCTCCTTCTTTGATTATATAAAATTAATTAAAAAAAATATAGTATAAATTGATAAATAATGGTAAAGATATGTCTAGGAGATGATATTATGAGTATTAAAGATTATATTTTAAATAATTTTAAAAATGATAGTAGTGATGAAATTAAAATGGCTATTGAAGAATCTATAAATTCTAAAGATGAGGTAACATTACCTGGTATGGGAGTATTTTTTAGTATTATATGGGAAAGTGCTAATGATGAATTAAAGGAAAATATGTTAAAAATTATAGAGAACAATTTAAAAAAAGAAGCTTAATTAAATAATAAGTTTCTTTTTTATTAAGACTTTTGTTAACATATCTTTATTATTTTTATAATTATCATCAAATACATATTGTTCTAATTTTTTATTAATAAAAGCATATATTGCTAATAAATTTCCATCTAAATTATTACTAATATTATTTAATATTTTTAAATGACTGTTACTAACAATTTCTGGTATAGAAATTAATAACCATGGAGTTGAAACTACAAAAGCAAGATGACCATTGTTAGCATAATCAATAGATAAGTTACTAACATCTTCAAAATCTATTTCTAAATTATTTTCATTATTTAAAATAATAAAGCTATTATCATGTCCACCAAGGGTTACTTCTTTTTTTAGACTAAATAAATTAGTTTTAGTTTTTAACTTATCCGAAAGAAAAACTTCAACTCTATTTCCTTCTATCATATTTATCCCCCAATTTTATATATTAAACTCCCATTGTAACAGTCTCAGGTAAGGTAGAACCTCCATCAATTACGATACTTGTACCTGTTATATAACTAGAAGAATCACTAGCTAGAAAACAAGCAAGTTCTCCAAGTTCAGATGGTGTACCTAATCTTTTCATAGGAATGGCATTAGCAATTCCATTAATTACACTTTCTGGGTCATTAGGATTAGTTTGTTTGGCCATATTATCTACCATTGGTGTTCTTATATATCCTGGTAATATAGCATTTACTCTAATACCATGATTTATTTCTTCTCTAGCAAGAGCTTTTGTAAAGCCAATTAAAGCGGCTTTTGTAGTAGCATATGCAACTTCTCCAGAATCTGCTACCATTTCTCCTGTAACACTAGATAAATTAATAATACTTGCATTTTTACTAGCTCTTAACATAGGAAGTAATAATTTTGTAACATTCCAGGTTCCTTTAATATTTATATCAAAATGTAAATCACGTAACTCATCTGTCATATTTTCAAATGTTTCTAAATTACAAATACCAGCATTATTTACTAAAATATCAATATGATCATAATATTTTTTTATAATATCTACTACTTGAACTAATAAGTTTTTATTACTTATATCAACATTAATACCTAATACTTTAAATCCTTTAGCTCCAAGTTCATTAACAGTATTTGTTAATTCACTAGCTTTATCTAAAATAACAACAGAAGCCCCATATTTAAGTAATGATTCTACAATACCTTTACCATTACCCATCGCTCCACCTGTAACAACTGCAACTTTTCCTTGTAAATTCATTTTATCCCTCTTTTCTATTCTTTTTTATTATAGCATTTTTTTTAATTTTATCATACTGTTTATACATATATTGCACACTATTTTCTAAAAAGAAATAATGATAGACATAAAAGCTGTCAAAAATAAGTAAGATAAAGAAAATTATAAAAAGCATAAAAATATACTTAGTTAAAAATAAAAATAGTATAGTAAAAAATACGTATGATAATGTTATAACTAAGTGAATTATTCTCTCTTTTTGGAAAAGGTTAAGTTTAAGGAAAAAGTCATCTATTTCTTCTTTAGTAAAGTGATAATTATTAGTAATTTTTTTATCAATATCACTTATATATTCTTTTATATATTCTTTCATTTCTCCATCCTTTTTATAATATCTTTTGCAGCAATTAAACCTGTAGCAGCAGCGGCAACAATATTACCAGCTTTCCCAGCTCCATCACCAACAAAATAAATATTTTCATCTTTTATTTTCATATTATTATCAGTAACTATTTCATTACTAAAAAATTTTATTTCAGGTCCATAAAGTAGTGTTTCTCCATTATTAACTCCAGGTATAATTCTATCAAGTATTTCAAGTCCTTCTATAATATTAGTGATAATACGATGTGGTAAAACTAAGGCTAAATCTCCAGCGGTATAATCTTTTAGAGTTGGTTCTACAAAATTTTTATTAATTCTCTCTTTAGTACTACGTCTTCCTCTTCTTAAATCTTTTAGAGTTTGTAAAATAGGCTTACCTCCTCCTAAAGTATTAGCAATTTTAGCGATTGCTTCGCCATATTCTCTTGTATTAGTAACAGGTTCAGTTAAATTAACTTTAGAGATAAAAGCAAAGTTAGAATTATTAGATTTAATATCTTTTAAAGCATGGCCATTAACACAAATATAACCATAATAGTTTTCTTTAGCAACAAAGCCTCCTGGATTAGTACAAAATGTTCTAATTTCATCATCATAAGTTTTTGTTTTAATAAAGATTGTTGGATCATATATAATACTTGTAATATCTTTTAATATTTCTTTTTTTACTTCTACTCTAACGCCTATTTCTATACTTTGAGATATATAAGGTATTTTATATTTATCAGCTAATTCTTGAACCCATTTAGCTCCAGTTCTCCCAGGTGCTACAATTACTTTTTTAGCTTTATAAGTTTCTTTATCAGAACTAACTAGATAGTAATCTTTTTCTTTTTTTATATCATTACATTTAAAATTAGCCAGAAGATTAACACCTAATTTTTTTAATTCTTCTTCTATATTATTTATATATTCAGGAAGATGATCACTTCCTAAATGCTTTTGTTTAATAATTAAAAGATCAGCGCCTATTTTAGCTATTTTTTCTTTTAGAATAGAAGCTTCTTTAATATTAGTAGGATAAACTTCACTATCCATATTAAATTCATTAAATATATTTTCTACTTCATCAATTAATTTATAGGCATCACTTTTGTCTAAATATTTAAAAAGATCAGTCTTTCCTAATTTAGGAATAAAATTTAGTTTACCATCAGAAAAAGTCCCAGCACCTCCATATCCAGATAGAATATTACAAGGGTTACAATTAACACAAGCTGTACCATTTTTAGTCATAGGACAGATTCTTTCTTTGGTAAATTTACCTTCATCTACTAATAATATTTTTAATTTACTATAACGAGCAAGGTATAAACTTGAAAATAACCCGGCTGGTCCTGCTCCAATTATTATTACATCATACATCTTTTTTATCACCTATTATATAATACAATAATTTTTTATAAAGTTAAATATCTTCATTTATAAATTCTTTAAAGTTTATAAAATAGCCTTCTTTGGGTAGTAATGAGAAGGTTAGTTTTTCTTTCTTAGTAGGATGAATAAAACTTAGTTTATATGCATATAAAGCTATTTTATATTTTCCTTTTTGACCATATTTTTCATCTCCTAATAAGGGATGGTTATGATAGGAAAATTGAACTCTTATTTGATGATAACGTCCTGTTTTTAAATTTATTTTGACAAGTGTATTATTATTTTTTATACCTAAAACTTTATAATTTAAAACAGCTATTTTACCTTCTTTATTATTACTAATTATACTTCTGTACTCTACTCTTTTTAAATAATCTTGATATTTGCCATCAGAACTTATTATTCCTTTACAAATAGTAAGATAATGCTTAGAAAATTCATGATTTCTTATTTGTTCTGATAATCTTTTAGCAGCTTTACTAGTTTTAGCAAAAACCATGATGCCTCCTACATTTTTATCAAGACGATGAACAAGTCCTAAATAAACATTTCCTGGCTTTTGATATTTTTCTTTTAGATAAGCTTTTAATATTGTTAACATATCAGGAGTATTAGTTCCATCACTTTGACTTAATATACCTACTTTTTTCTCTACTACTAATAAATGATTATCTTCATATATTATATTAATCATTACATTCCCATCTTCCATAAATACCACAAGGTAATATTAAATTATTATTTGTTATTTTTATACCTATTTCACTACTACTAACTTTACCTTTATATTTTTTATTAATAGTTGTAAATAATAAATTTTCTAATGAAGTTTTAGAAAGACCTGTAGTATATGAATTTATAATAAAGAATAGTGGTTTATCACTTAAGATAGATAAACATAAATTAACAAGATTAGTTAAATCTTTTTCAATGTTCCAAATTTCTCCATTAGCACCCCTTCCATAACTAGGGGGATCCATGACAATAGCATCATAAACATTGCCTCGTCTAATTTCTCTTTTTACAAATTTAACAACATCATCTACTAAATAGCGAATTGGTCTATCTTTTAGGCCTGATGAGTAAACGTTTTCTTTACAGACTTCTACCATACCTTTAGATGAATCTACATGAGTAACAGATGCACCAGCTGAAAGACATGCCACAGAAGCTCCTCCTGTATACCCAAAGAGATTTAAGACTTTAATATGCCTTTTAGAATTCTTTATCTTATTCATCATATAATCCCAATTAACCGCTTGTTCTGGAAAGATACCTGTATGTTTAAAGCCCATTTGTTTAATATTAAAAGTTAAATCTTGATATTTAATAGTCCAAGTACTAGGAATCTTCTTAAAGTTTTCCCAATGTCCCCCACCTTTATTAGAACGATAATATACGGCATCTATCTTTCCTTTATATTTTTCTAATAAATTACCATTATCCCAAATAACAGTAGGATCTGGTCTAAGTAATATGTATTTCCCAAATCGTTCTAACTTTTCACCATTAGAAGTATCTATTAGTTCATAATCTTGCCAATTATTAGGTATTAACATCTAATCACTTCCTTATTTTTATTATACAATATTTATTGATATTTTTTTGTTTTTATTTTACTTATATTTTCTTTTTTAGTAAATACATCTTCCATATTTAAAATTTTTAAAATTTTATTCATATTAAGATTAGCCAAATTATCAGTAATATATGCCATATTATAAAGGGTATTTCCATTATTATTTTCTATTAATTCATCTACAAGATAACTATTGATTATATATTGATAACCATCTAAAGCGACGAGTCCTTCTTTTATAAATATTGAGGTCTTAATATCACAATCATTATCAACAGTTTCTTCAAAATTGTAACCTATATTTTCTAAAAGTTCATTTTCTTCTATTGTAATTTTATATTTTTCAGCTATTTTTAATTTTTCTTGATGTAAGTTAGCAGTTATATCTTTTAAAAAATTAATTTTTTCTTCTCTTTTAATTGGCCCTTTCAAATTATATTTACATATATCTATAAGTAAATCAGATAATTGAGAAAATATCCCCAAATTATTTTCTTTTCTATCAATTATTATTTTTTGTATTAAGGTCTCATCATATCCCATTTCAATTAAATAATTAGCTGCTAATTTTTCATAAAATATTGAAGGAAATTCTAAGATAGATACTTTTGATAAACCTTTTTGTAATGAGATATAGTGAGCGAATTCATGAGCGAATGATGTGAATATTTTTATACTACCATCATTGATTATTTTTATTTTCATGCCTTCTTCATCACGATAACATGATGAATAATCTTTTCCATCATAACTAAAATCAAATGAAATTTTATTTTCTTTTTTTAGATTATCATATAAATCTAACCATTGGCTAGGAGCATCAATTTTTTTTAGGAAGTCTAAAAACATTAAATCAAGCTTTTTAAATGACTCTGTAGGCAATTTATCTATTGTTTTATTATTCTTTAGAAATATTACGGAATTTGTTGTATATTCAATTACTTTTTTTATTATATCACTTAGATTGTCTATAAAATATGAATCAGTTGTTTTTAAATAATTAGTAGCAATTCCTAAAATATAATTATAGGCATTAAATCTTTGAGTTTCTTTTAACCAAGTAAATAGTTCTTCACTATTATTACGGTATTTAAGATATGTTGATAATTCTCTAAATTGAGTATCATGATTATAATATTTACATGCAGCAAAAAAATATAGGATATCATCTTTAGCAAAATTATCAGTAGGTATTAGAGTGCTTTTAGTTATATCTTCTTTTTTTACAAGTAATTGAATATATAATGCCGGTAATAATTCTTTATTATTTAAAGAAGCACGAAAGGTTTCATCAGCTAAGATACTTTTTAAAGTATTATCAAATAATGTATCAAAATCATCAACATTTAAAGTTTTATTTTTATAATCACTAAATAGAAGTTGGTTAGCATTCAAAATTTTAGAGATTCTTTCTATGTCAATATTAGGATTTGATTCATCATATTGTAAGTTCATATTATCAACTTGCACAGTTTTCATACTTTCACCTCAGGCATTTTATCTTATATCAATTTAATTATAAATTCAAGTTTTAAGAGCATATTTATAACTAGTATAAAAATGACTTATCAAAAAGTCGTTTTGTTAATACTCGAAAAAGTTCCGAGTATCAATAAATCTGGTGCCATTGGAAAAGCTATTTACAACTTTTTAAAAATTTAATATAAGAACCAACCACTACTAAAATTATAACACACATTTTTAAAAATCTATTAAAATAATTCTTGTTCACTTGTTTTTTTAAACATTCAATAGTATACTTTTTATAGGAAATATCAGTTGTTGAGTGTCTACCTCTGATCTTTATAGAGAGGAGGTTTGATAAAGATGAAAACTAAGACTTTTATTATAAAAGTTCTTAAGCTCATTGCTATCATTTTATTTCTCCTTATCATTATGATAGTAGTAATAAAAAAATGACACTCATTCGCTAGAATAAGTGTCGATGAATAAGTGCCATAAGGCAATTTATTAGGTAGACATTCAACTTGACGAAACTGAATGTTTCCTTTTTATTTTATGCAAATTTCCTTTACATATACATAATAGCATAAAAAAGAACTTTTTTCAAG